>JAIPIM010000192.1 GCA_021734725.1 Minisyncoccota bacterium
GGCTTGTTTGGGTTGGGGGGCTTACGTTGTATGGCGCGGTTTCCGGAACCCGGACTTGCGACGCGTCTGGGGCGTGCGGCAGGATCATTTTCTGCCAGCACTTAAGCATTCGCTGCTGTTTGCCATTCCCGCGACTCTTGTGCTGGTGATGTACGGCGGCGCCAGGGGACGCTTTCCGATTCCGCTCACGTTTTGGCTGGTGCTTGTACTGTATCCGCTTTGGGGGATTGCCCAGCAGTTCGCCCTGCAGGCGCTGGTAACCAAGAACCTGCGCGCGGTAACAAGGGCTCCTCTGGCGCGGGCCCTGTGCGTCGCCATCCTTTTCAGCCTGGCGCATTTTCCCAACGCATGGCTGATGGTTTTGGTGTTCCCCGCCGGGCTGGTTTTCACCCTCATTTTTGAACGTTACCCCAACATTTGGGCCATTGGCCTTGTTCACGGCCTGCTGGGGTCCCTGGCCTATTACCTTGTTCTCGGCAAGGATCCGGGGGCCGAGTTGCTCGGGATGTTCTGAGAATTGATGGAAAAGACGCTGCGGTGCAGGAGGTTGAACACGCCAATACATTATTGGATTGGACCGACGGTTGCCTGAGTTCCGTCTTTCAGGCGGCAGCCGGAGCGAGTCTTCAGCGAGCGGGGCTCAGGGTGTTCTAATCGCTTATTGTCTGAGACGACTTATGGGTAACGGATAACCCGGGACCGTCATTTCGATAAATACGATGTTGAGATACTCGGATAAACAATCAGGGGTCGACTCGTACCCCAAGGTCACGGAATAGCAGCTCATGTCAGAAGAGATCACAACGACGATCGTCCGTATTGCGCGGGACGCCCGTGAAGCGGCGCGTACACTCGCGGCCGGGTCAGGTGACCTGCGCAAAAAGGCTCTTGCGGCAATGCCGGATGCATTACGTTCGTGTAAGCAGCAAGTGCTGGAAGCGAATGCGGCGGACGTGGATGAGGCTCGCAAGGAGGGGTTGGCGGGACCGTTGGTCAAACGGTTGGAAATTACGGACAACGTGTCGAGGTGTGTAATGCGCTGGAGACTCTTTTGGTGGATGCGGCATGCGCTGAGCGGCTCTTGCCGACAATCGCGCAGGCATTCAAAGCCGAGAATGTCACCTTGCGCGGCTGCTCCGAAACCCGGCGTCTTCTGCCGGACATCGAGCTGGCGATGGAAGAAGACTGGCGCACCGAATATCTGGCGCCCATTTTGGCTGTGCGGATTGTCGAAGGTGTAGACGGCGCCATCCGTCACATCAGTGCCTACGGAAGCGGGCACACGGATGGGATTGTGACCGATCGCCTTGATTGGGCCGACCGCTTTGTGCAGGGAGTTGATTCGGCTTCGGTTCTGGTGAACGCCTCCACGCGGCTGTCGGGTGGCGGCGACTACGGACTGGGTGCCGTGGTGGGGATCAGTACCGATAAACTGCATGCCAGGGGGCCGGTGGGGCCGAACGATCTGACATCGTATAAATGGGTGGCTCGTGGAAACGGTCACTTACGGTAAAAGGCTGGGCTGCGGATAAACTGTGCGGTTAAAAACAGTTCCATACAGACACACCTAACCCAAAACACACCACGCTCTTGATCTTCATTTTCTGTTTCTCCCGACGCCCTGAGCATCCGAAATAGCTCACGTCATAGTACGCGAATTATTCCAACTAAGAACTAGACTCTTGCGAAATAGCCTTCGCGCGAGTCGTTCGTTGTTCGTGGTTCTTCGTCCTTGCAGCAGAAGGTGGGCGGTTCATAGTGTCAACAGGCGATCAGTACGGCTATGCGACACCTGATGAAAATCTTCACGCAATGGTGGAGGTTGCGCGGACATACGGGCGTTATCATCCAGACGGCAGTGTCGTTGGATAGGCAAGACCTTTTCGCATGGCGTGGCGTTAGCGGGTTTACCAGTCTGTCTACTGCAGCTTCACACGGTAGCGCGCCTTGCCGAAGTCTAGGATGACGTATTTTGCGGTGATTTCCGCGATCACGGTGCCGTCGCTGAGCTCTTCTCCGGGGTGCACCAGTTCGTTGTTGACCAGTGCACTGTAACCGTTTGACCCTTTCATGATGCCCTGTACCTTGAATGTTTCGCGGACATGTGCCGGCGCCAGCGGCGCCTTTGGACGCAGTTTCGTCAGTAACAGAGAGGGTGCCGGTTTCCCGGGGGCTGCCTCGAGCGGCGCGGTCGCTTCCGACGAGGAAGTGGATCGGAGGGTATCGTCATGCGCAACGACCTCTGTCTGTACTATCGGTTCGGTCGGTTGGGCACTGGTTGTTCTGGTTGTCTCCGCGGGGATTCCCTCGCCCGTTTCCGAGGGGGACGTTGCTGCATTTACGTTTTCAGGCGAAGTCGGATTGGTGTGCGCCGGTTCCGCTGGGGGTACCGGTTCGGAGGCAACGTCCGTTCCCGCCTGGTGTGTGGCCGGCGCCGAGTCCGGGACGCCCGCGACGGACGTCGTATCCGTGCTCGAGGCTGTCTTGTCCTGCCTGCCGATCAACAAAAGAACGCCGCCCACCACGATTCCGACAAGCATGAGGGCAACGACAATGCCGCCGACCGCCAGTATGCCCGCGATGATCGAGCTGCGATGTCTTGGCGCGGGAGCCATCCCTCGATTGCCGCCGAACTGTACGTTGCTTGAACGCGTGTGATTGCCTGCCTGTTTCAGTGCTTCGTTGATCAGACTCATGCGACCTTACCCTCCAGTTCACGGGCGGCTCGTCGCACCAGTTTGGCGGTTATGCGGTCGGTGCGAAAGACAAAGCCGGCCAGTAACGCTTTATCGGCAATAGCGTTGATCATGCGTGGGATCCCTCGGGAATACGCGTAGACACGTCGAATGGCGCCGTTATCGAAGTACGGAATTCCTTTGCTGCCGGCCACGGCAATGCGGTGTTCGATATAACGGCGTGTTTCGTCGCGATCAAGGGGCCCCAGGTGATAGCGCACCGTGATGCGTTGACGTAATTGTCGCAGCTCCGCGCTTTGCAGTTTGTCTCGAAGTTCCGGTTGGCCCATGAGAACGATTTGAATCAGTTTCTGGTTGTCGGTTTCCAGGTTTGACAGCAGACGGATTTGTTCCAGCAACTCATTATGCAGGTTTTGTGCTTCGTCGATCACCAGTACGACATCGATATTGTTGCGCACATTCTTTAGCAGAAACTCGTTCAGGATTTCATAATTTTTAAGCCGGTCGTTGGCGATCTTCGGGACCTCCAGTTCGGTGAGTATGGCCCGCAGCAGTTGCGTTTCGGACAGTTTCGGATTGAGGATCAGGGCGGTAAGGTAGTCACCGTTAAGTTCACCAAACATTGCCCGGCACAATGTCGTCTTTCCTGATCCGACTTCGCCGGTAAGTTGGATGAACCCCTTTCGCTCACGGATACCGTACAACAGATGGTTCAGGGCTTCCTGATGCTGGCCGCTCAGGAACAGATAGCGGGGATCCGGCGTAATATTGAACGGCGGTTCGCTGAATCCGTAAAACTCGTAATACACGAATCACTGCCCTCGTGAATGCGCAACCGATGCACCAGGCGAATAGTGTTAAAGTATAGGAGTCGGTTGGGCAAGAATCAAGAATTTCGGCTATAGTAATTCGTCTTGACTACTAAACGTTCGGGAACTGGGAGTAACGGCTATGAAAAAGTTGATAGAGAAAGCGGCCATTCTGATGGAGGCCTTACCCTATATTCAAGAGTTCCGCGACAGCGTGGTTGTCGTGAAATTCGGCGGCAGCATCATGGAGAGCGGCGAGAAGATCCGCGGTGTGTTGCGTGACATTGTGTTTATGGAATGCGCGGGCATGCGTCCCGTTGTCGTGCACGGCGGCGGCAAGGCGATCAGCGCCAGACTCAAGGCGGCAGGCGTGGAAACACGGTTTGTTCAGGGCTTGCGCTACACCGGTGGGGAGGCCGTCAAAGTGGTGGATGACGTACTGCACCAGGAAGTGAACGCCAACCTTGTCGCGATTATGCAAGAGTACGAAGGCAAGCCCTGTGCGCTGTCTGGAAAGAGTATACTGCGTGCGGATCCCATGACCGTCGTGGATCCGGAGAGCGGCGAGCCGCTGGATCTGGGGTTTGTCGGTAAGGTTGTCAATGTCGACACAGAGCAGATTCACTGGGTACTCAATCGCCGAGAAGTTCCCGTCATCACACCGATGGGGCGCGATATGAATAACCGCATTTACAATATCAATGCGGATATGGCGGCATGTCGCATTGCCGCCGAGTTGCAGGCCAAGAAGCTCGTGTTTTTGAGTGACGTCCCGGGGATTCTGAGGAAGGCGGACGCTCCCGATTCCCTGATGTCCACAATCCGGATGGAACAGGTTGAAGGACTGATTGCCGACGGCGTGATCCATGGGGGTATGGTTCCGAAGATTCGGAGCGCTGCCGAGGCGTTGCTTGCCGGAACCGGAAAGGTTCACATGATTGACGGCCGCGTTCAACACTCGCTGTTGCTCGAGATCTTTACGGTGGAAGGGATTGGAACACAGATCGTTCACTGAGGCAAGGGTCAACTCAGATGCACGGCAAGAATCTTTTCGCGCATGGTTGAGAAAGATACGGAGTTTGGCATGGCCGCTGACGATCCGAAAACATTGTGCTTCCGCGACGACGCGACGGGGCGGCGTGCTCTCGGTGGCTTGTCAGCGCCGGTGGTCGGTGTGTTCGATTCCGGCGTAGGCGGCTTGTCCGTGGTCCGTGAAATCCTGGTACAAGTGCCGGGATGTTCCGTGATTTATGTGGCGGATCACGTGCATGCGCCGTACGGGGAGCGGACAGAAGCAGATGTGCGGATGCTTTCGGAGGGGATCTCACGGTTTCTGCGGCATGCTGGCGCTGAAGTCATTGTGCTCGCCTGCAACAGCGCGTCGGCGGCAGCACTGTACGCATTGCGTGAGCTGTTCCCCGAAACATCCTTTATTGGTATGGAGCCTGCGGTAAAACCGGCGGTTGAACGTACAAAGCGGGGCAAGATCGGTGTGATTGCGACGGCCGTGACGCTGCAAGGGGAGCCCTACGCGGGAGTGATCCGGCGCTACGCTCATCATGTGGACGTGGTTACCCGGCTCTGCCCTCGGTTTGTTCCGCTGGTTGAAGCCGGTGATCTTCATTCGGACACCGCGCGCGACGTTGTTCGAACTGCCTTAGCCCCCCTGCGGCGGGCCGGTATTGACGAGCTGGTCCTTGGGTGTACGCATTACACGTTTTTGAAACCTCTCATTGAAGAGATTATGGGGGATGATGTTGAAGTGATCGATCCAGCGGCCGCGGTGGCAAGGCATACAGGGCAAGTCCTGCGGGCATCCAGTGCACCGAACAGCGAATCGAGACGTGATCGCCGCGGGCATGTCTTTGTGACAACCGACGATGTGGGGCGCTTGACACGTGCGCTCGATCAACTTTTACGTGTCCAGGCGACTGTGGTATCAGCACAATGGTGCGCCGGGCGACGCCGATCATGGTAAGCCGGTGGAGTGTTGGAGTAGTGGAGTAATAGGTGTGGAAACCAATGCATTGTGATAGAGAACCGTGGCGATGTTTGAAATAATCAGCCTGATACGGGATACGATCGTCTGGGGCGTCTGTGATCCGCCACAGATCGTTGCATCCCTTTTCGCATACGGTCTGTATATATTAATTGTGTATCTTACAGTGCCTTGAGCACGCGGTTGTATGCGTCCAGCGTTAGGTTGATTTCGGACCGTCGGTTGCGGGCCATCCACAGTTTTTCAAACCGTTTGCGTAACCGTTTCAGTTCCTTTTTCAGGTCCTTCCGTCCTTCCGTCGTGTCTTCACCGCCCGGTCCAAGGATGGTAAGCTTTCGCGCCGCGTGCAGCAGCGTATCCACGGCAAACACCCAGTAGGGCATGACGCCGAGCGGGTCGACTGTTCGCCCCTTTTGCTCGCGCTCGAGCACGTCACGTACTTGCAGCAGGCGCTCAATGGTTTGTGTTGCGAGGTCCGCGGTCATGCTAAGTCTTTTCTGTTGGATGTCCCCGTCCACACTTATCGACGCATTGACGTCCTGAAGGTCAAATACGGCGTCTCCGGGGCAGGCAAAAAAGATATGCATCCATATACTCTGGTAATACGATTCGCATGCCAGCTGGGCAATGTCACCGAGCTCCAACACCGCCTTTTCCAGTTCCGAACTGTCCACCTGCAAGAACCGGTTGCAGAAGCGGGACGGGAAGCTTGCTCGATTGCTGTCGGCGTTCCATGCCTGTTCGGCGCCGAACAGGTACCCAAACCAGGCGCACTCTGTAAAGTTAAAATGGCCGCCGTCGCCCCAATCCGTATTCAGGAGCCCTGTCGCGCCATGTTTCCTGCCCGCGGCTGCCCAGCCGGCGATATTTGCGCACGATTCTGGAAGGCGAGGGAAAAGAGCACGATAGCCCGACACGCTGGGACAGACGTACGTGTCGAGGCCGGTATCGACAAAATCTTTGACGCGGTCGAAAGTCATATCCGCCTCGTACCCCCAGTCGAGGACAGTAATATCTTTCGGTATGTCTTCGATAAGCTCGGGATAGTTGCGCACGATGTCGCCCCACATCTGGATGCGTTTGCCGTATTTTTTTGCCAGTTCGTTCAGCTTCAGGATATGATTGAGGTAGAGTTGCCCCTTGCCGATTTTTTGTGCGAGCTCATAGCTTTGTCCAAGTCCCAGATCCCAGGTTTCGTCGCAGCATACATTGAAGCGTGGAGAACTGAAGCACGGGAGATATTCCGCGAACAGTTCGTCCAGAAAATCGTACACTTCGGGATTTGCCGGTGCCAGGGACCACGCCTTGAGAATCCGGTGGTTTTCTGCTTCGGGGTCGAGATACTTGCCGTTTCCCCAGTCCTCCGCCAGATGGTGGTACTGCTTGTGTTTCAACACAGTTGCCATATGCCCGAAGGACGCCAGGGACGGGACGAGTTCGATGTGATTGCGCCGGCAGACGCTATCCAGAGACATAATGTCCTCGGCACTCAACGGGTCCGCATCTTTCCCGATGTCGGGATGTCGACGAAACCGGAACGTATGTTCGATATAAAGCTGAAGCTGGTTGATTTTGTAATGTGCGAGGACTTCCGCCATTTGCTCGAGGCGGGAGAGTTTGGGGACGCGTCCACGGCACACATCGTAATACACCCCGCGGTAGGCAAAATCCGGCCAGTCGGTGATGGATACGAGCGGCAGCTTGCGTTTTGGCGATTGTGCGATGATTTGCTTAAGGGTTTGAAGGGCGTAGAAGACAGCTCGCGGGTTCTGGCCTTCGATCCGCATACCCGATGCAGTGATATCGAGCCGATATTCGTCGGGCCGTAAGTCCTCCGTCACGCCAATGGCCAGAATGTCTTCTATGCCCGGCGTTGCAAGCGCTATCTCGGTACGCTTGCCCAACAGGTCCCGAATGTCTTCGGCGAACGGGAAGAGCGTCCAGTCAGAGACGGCGATGCTTCCAGACCTGGGCAAAGAAAAGTTTCCCGGTGATTCGTGGCATTCTTTAGGTTCAGGAATTAGTGTGACTGCCATAGATGTATCCTTTATCCTTTGTCGGAGCCTGTCGGACTTGGGCGGCATGAGAGCGGTTTCGATTCATGCCGCCCACGTCCGAAGTCTTCTGTTATGGAAAAATGCGCGCAGAACGCCCCTTTTCCCGGGTTGTTCTTTGTGTTATTAGTTTGATCCTGAATCCGTGAAAAAACCAATCGATTTTACCGCGGATTCAATTTTTGTTGATGTTGTTGTGATTTTTCGTTGAAATTGTTGTTGTTATCCGTCGGTTGTCAGGATGGCGGCGATTCCGTTGCCCCTGACACGGGAA
>JAIPIM010000193.1 GCA_021734725.1 Minisyncoccota bacterium
CCGCCTGCGCGCGCACTGGACTCAGAAACCTTCTCTGATTCCGGTGGTCCACTGGCCTTGGACGGAGCTGCTGCTCGTTCCCGATCCTCAGCACCCCGCCTCTCGGATTCGCGACCTTCGGCTTTCTCTTCCCCTTGCCCTTTCCCCTCGGTTTCTTCGTCCTCTCCCTTTTGCGCGCGGACCGGTGTCTCTTCTTCCGTCGACTCTTCTCCTTTGCTTTGCTCAGCCGCCTCTTCATCAGCCGCCTCAGAAACCGTCAGAATAACATCGCCGATGCTCACCTCTTCGCCTTCTTTGACGGCAATACTGTCCACCGTTCCCGCCACGGATGACGGAATCTCCGCGGTAGCCTTGCCGGTTTCCAATTCCAGCACGGGCTGTTCTTCCTCAATACTGTCGCCCACCGCGACCAGTATCTGAGTAATCTCAGCGGACTCAACGCCTTCCGCCAATTCCGGAAGCTTGAATTCAGTAGACATAATGCATCGTCTCCCCAGGAGCCTGTCGGACTTGGGCGGGATGAAATCGGCTCCGATTTCATGCCGCCCCAGTCCCAAACCTCCTATTATGGGAAAATGCGCGGGGCCCGCCGCATTTTTCCGGGTTGTTCTTTGTCTTATTATATAGAAGCTTAACAGTAATCATATGACTACACGATTTATCACTTTAGATTCGAGGTGCTAAGTCCGACAGGCTGCTATCCCCAAACTCCAGCGGAACTGAACCGAGGCGATAGCCGACGCGTTCAGGTTCGCTGGAGTTGGGGCTAGGACAACAGCGGGTTGGGTTTATCCGGATCGATTCCCAAATCTTTGATTGCCGACGTTACCTTCCCCGCCTCCAGCTTACCCTCTTGATGAAGGTACCCCAGAGTCGCCAAAACAATCGACTTAGCGTCGACCTCAAAAAACTCACGCAATGCCTCGCGACCATCACTCCTGCCAAAGCCGTCCGTACCCAAGGCGATCAACCGGCGCGGCAACCACCGGCATACACTGTCAGGCACTGCTTTCACGTAATCCGTGGCCGCAATAATGGGGCCCGGCGCATCCTCGAGACACTTGGAAACATAGGGGACCCTCGGTGATTCTCCGGGATGCCGGAAGTTCCAGCGCTCGCAATCCAAAGCATCGCGATGCAATTCCTTGTAACTGGTCACCGACCAGACGTCGGCCGCCACGTTGTAGTCTTCGGCCAACATGGCCTGGGCTTTCAGTGCTTCATTCAAAATGGCTCCGCTGCCAAACAACTGGGCACGCTTTTTCCCGCCTGTGCTCTCTGCCGGCCGCACCCTGTACATTCCCTTGAGTATGCCTTCCCGCACACCATCGGGCATGGGAGGCTGAACATAGTTCTCGTTCATCATCGTCAGGTAATAGAAAATGTCTTCGCCTTCTTCGTACATGCGTCGGATTCCATCCTGGACAATGACCGCCATCTCGTAGGCGTACGCGGGATCGTAACTGATAAGGTTCGGTACCGGGAAGGCCAGCAGATGGCTGTTGCCGTCCTGGTGCTGCAAGCCTTCGCCGGCCAAGGTCGTACGGCCGGAAGTACCGCCTACCAGAAAGCCTTTGCAGCGACTGTCGCCCGCGGCCCAGATCAAATCGCCGACCCGCTGGAACCCGAACATCGAGTAGAACATGAAAAACGGTATGGTATTGATCCCGTGATTGGAATACGCACTGCCGGCAGCGAGAAACGATGACATACTGCCCGCTTCCGTGATACCCTCCTCTAATATCTGTCCATCCTTCTTTTCCCGGTAATACAGGAGATTCTTACGATCCACCGGTTCGTAGAGCTGACCGGGGTGGGAATAAATTCCACATTGGCGAAACAGCGTCTCCATACCAAACGTCCGTGCCTCGTCCGGTATGATAGGCACAATCAACTGCCCAATTTCGTCGTCTTTCAACAGCTTCGAAAGAATGCGCACAAACGCCATGGTTGTCGATATGGCACGCTCCCCTGACCCCTTATGGAATTCTTTGAACAACTCGTCACCGGGGGCCTTGAGCTTGGATTGCATGGGCCAGCGCTCGGGATTGTACCCACCCAGTTCTTGACGTCGTTTCTGCAAATACTTCATCTCGGCGCTTTCGTCAGGCGGACGATAAAAAGGCAGCTTGGCCACGTCCTCGTCGGAAAGAGGTATACTGAAACGGTCCCTGAACTGACGCAACTCCTGTTCGTTAAGCTTCTTTTGCTGGTGCGTAATATTTTTGCCCTCGCCGCTTTCCCCCAATCCATACCCTTTGATGGTCTGCGCCAGAATCACGGTAGGGGTCCCTGTATTATTGACTGCCGCCTTATACGCGGCGTATACTTTTTCCCGGTCGTGCCCGCCGCGTTTCAACCTCCGTAACTGGTCGTCGGACAAGTGTTCGACCAGGGCCAGCAAGCGGGGGTCGGCACCAAAAAAGTCGTTGCGGATGTACTCCCCGCTTTCGACGCTGTATTTCTGCAGCTGACCGTCCACGACCGCGTTCATTCGCCTAACAAGAAGCCCCTCGTCGTCACTGTCCAGTAAGGAATCCCAGTCACCGCCCCATATGACTTTGATGACGTTCCATCCGACCCCCCGAAAATTCGCCTCCAGCTCCTGAATAATCTTGCCGTTCCCGCGCACGGGCCCGTCAAGCCGTTGAAGATTGCAGTTGATCACAAAAATCAGGTTATCCAGATGCTCCCGTGCGGCTACGCTTATGGCGCCCAGGGCTTCCGGCTCATCCGTTTCGCCGTCTCCCAGAAAAGCCCAGACCTTCTGGTCGGTCGGTTCCTTCAGCCCACGGTCCTCCAAATACCGAATAAAACGGGCATGGTAAATAGCCTGAATAGGTCCCAATCCCATAGATACCGTGGGGAATTTCCAGAATTCAGGCATGAGCCATGGATGCGGGTAGGACGAGAGACCGGGCTTCTCATGCAGTTCATGACGAAAATTGTCCACCTGCTCGACCGGAATACGACCCTCCAGAAAAGCACGTGCGTAGTTGCCGGGCGTCGCGTGACCCTGGAAATAAACAAAATCGCCAGGATGTTCCTCTCCGCGAGCTCGAAAAAAATGATTGTAGCCAACTTCATAAAGGGTGGCGACAGAGGCATACGTCGAGATATGCCCGCCGATCCCCTTCTCCTCGCGGTTGGCACGCACCACCATGGCCATGGCGTTCCAGCGTACAATGCTTTCAATGCGCTCTTCAATCTCCAGGTTCCCGGGATAGCGTGGCTGCTCGTCGAGCTTAATGGTGTTGATGTAGGGAGTATTGGCGGTGTAGGGCAGCTCCACACCCTGCTCGTGAGCATAGACGGAAAGCTCGCTGAACAATTCCCGCACACGCTCCGGACCCGCGCGCTCCAGAACTTCCTGAAGCGATATCAGCCATTCCTTCCGTTCAATCTCGGCCTCATGACGAAAACGGTCATTCTGTTCCGGTTTTTCCGGCATGCCCACTCTTCCTTTCCAAGTCATCACTAATTATATGCCGAGCCGACGCCCAAAACGGTTCCACCCGGCGACCCCAAAAATGTGGGAGGCGGTTCCACCCGGCGACCGGAAGGCATCCAATCAATTGCACCGATCCGCCACCGCACAAGTGACACGGCTCTTTACTTCCGAACATGACTCGCATGTCGGCGCAATACCATCAGGCCTCCCCCGAAAAACATTCTCCATTTTCCCGATTCATAGCGTTCCTCGATAACAGCCCGGGCTTTTTCAAGACGGTCGATTCGGTCTTTGCGACGCGCGATATGATTTTCCGGGAGCCAGTCCGGAAGATCGGGGGGCATAAGCATGGGAGACTGTCTGTCTAAGGTATTTTCTCCTCACTATCAGGACTTTCCCCGATGGGCTTTTTGAGGATCCCGTGGTTCGGTAAGGACGTATGGAAAACAATGACATTGCAGATATTTTCGATGACATAGCGGACTTGCTGGATATTCAGGACGCCAATGCGTTTCGCATACGATCGTACCGATCCGCGGCCCAGACCGTTCGCGGTCTGTCTGAACGCCTCGAGGATATCGGCAAAGACAAGAAAAAACTGCGGGACATTCCCAATATCGGCAAGAGTACAAGCGATAAAATCGTCGAAATACTGACCACGGGGACATGCACGCGACTGGAGGAATTGCGCGAAGAGATTCCAGAAGATCTGACCACGTTAATGGAAATCCCGCAACTCGGCCCCCGCAAAGTCGCCGAACTCTATCGTGAACTGAACATCAAAAGCCTGGATGAACTCCGGAAAGCGTGCGAAGACCACAAGGTACGTGACTTGGAGGGGATGGGCGAAAAAACCGAGGAGAATATCCTCCACGGAATCGCAACGCTGGAACAAACGGCGGGGCGAACGCTTCTCAAAGCCGCGGCCGAACAAGTGGAAGCCCTTGGGCGACATCTCGACCGGATCGACACGGTCGAGAAATGGCAGGTCGCCGGCAGCTTCCGAAGAGGACAAGAGACAGTCGGAGACTTGGATATCCTCGTCCACGCGACCGACCGGGAAAAAGCGACTTCACGGATTGTCGAACACCGCAGCATCAAAGAAGTGGCGAGTCGTGGCAGCGAACGTGTAACCGTTCATCTCACAAGCGGCCTCCAAGTCGATTTCCGATACTTTGCCCCCAAGTCTTTCGGATCGGCACTCATGTATTTCACCGGGTCCAAAGCACACAACATAAAACTGCGGAAACGTGCTCAAAGCCACAACTGGAAGCTGAATGAATACGGACTGCTGGAGGACGATACACGGCTGGCCGGCGAAACGGAGGAAGGCATATTCGAGAAACTGGGGCTCCCCTGGATACCTCCGGAACTCCGCGAGGACCGCGGCGAAATCGATGCGGCGGAAAAGGGAGACCTCCCTACACTCGTCTCACGCGACGACTTGCGCGGTGACCTGCACTGTCACTCCACTGCCAGTGACGGCAATAAAACAGTGGAAGAAATGGCGCGGGCAGCCGTGGATCTCGGCTACGATTACATCGCCATAACAGATCATTCCAAGGCGGTGACGGTAGCGAATGGACTGGATGAAAAACGCCTGCGAGACCACGCCGCGCACATACACCAAGTCGATGACAGCATGGATACGATTACCGTACTGGCCGGAATCGAAGTCGATATACTGGAAGACGGCACCCTGGATCTGGCCGAGGACGCGCTGAAAGAACTCGACTGGGTAACCGCCAGCGTTCACTCGCATTTCTCCATGCCGCAAAAAGACATGACAGAACGCATTCTGAAGGCCGTTCGAAGCGGCCTTATACACTCGCTGGGGCATCCCATGGGACGAATGCTGGGCAGACGCGAACCCATCCAGTTCGACACCGAAGAAGTCTTTAACGCATGCCGGGAAAATCATGTGGCGCTGGAAATTAATTCACAGCCCGAACGTCTCGATCTCCCAGATAATTACTGCAAAATGGCGAAAGACATGGGAGTGACATTCACCGTGTGCACGGACGCGCATAATGACACAAATTTGCAACTGATTCACTATGGCATCCTGGTGGCGCGCCGCGGATGGCTGACCAAGGACGATATCGTGAATACCTGGACATTGAAGGACATTCGAGACTGGGTGAAAAACAAAGAATGACAAGCATGTCAAAAAAAGAGGCCACAAAACGAGCCGCTGAATTGCGGGAGGAATTGGCGTACCATAATCACCGATATTATGTACTGGATGACCCAGTCATCTCCGATGCGGACTATGACGAACTCAAAAACGCGTTGATCGCCATCGAGGATGCCTATCCGGACCTGGTGACTCCCGACAGCCCCACCCAGCGCGTGGGCGGAGCACCGCGAGACGAACTGGGAACGGTTCACCACGAAACCGCTATGCTCAGCCTCGATTCGGTCCTGGAAGAGGAAGCGTTCCACAGGTTATATAACAACTGCCTTAAAGAATTGGATCGTGACACGGTGACACTCGTCGCGGAACCTAAGTACGACGGCCTCAGCGTGGAACTGGTTTACAACAAGGGGACCCTAACGACAGCAAGCACGCGGGGCGACGGACAGACCGGCGAGGATATCACCCCGAATGTCAAGACCATTCACGAAGTTCCTCTGCGATTACGAAAAACCAACGGCAGTGTCCCCGACCACCTGGTCGTCCGAGGCGAAGTCTACATGAATAAAAACGAATTCGAAGCGTTCAATAAACAGCAGGAAGGAAAAGGCGCCAAAACATTTGCCAACCCGCGAAACGCCGCCGCCGGAAGCCTCCGGCAGCTGGATCCGAAAGTTACCGCTCAACGACCGCTTCATATCTTCTGCTGGCAAATCGGCCCAACGTCCAGCGCTATGCCGAATACGCAGTGGGAATGCCTCGAGTGCCTGAAGAAAATGGGAATGAAAATTGACGATCTCCCAGCCAAACTGGAACACGCGGAAGAGGCGGTGGAATGGTACCAAAAGTTGCAGAAGGAACGGGACGATCTGCCTTACGAAATCGACGGTTGTGTTTTCAAGGTAAACGATCTGGTCGCACACGAAACACTGGGCACGCGCACCGCAAGCCCTCGCTGGGCCATCGCCTGGAAGTTCCCGCCGCGACGGAAAACAACACGTATTAAAACGATCGAGGCATATGTGGGACGAACCGGCGCATTGACGCCGGTGGCAACGCTCGAACCCGTGCATATCGGAGGGGTCGAGGTAACCCATGTCTCACTACACAATCAAGACGAAATCGACCGTAAAGACATTCGGGTGGGCGACCATGTCCTCGTGGAACGCGCCGGAGACGTCATCCCGCACGTGGTCAAGTCCATACCCGATAAACGAAGCGGTGACGAGAAAAAATACGTACTGCCCGATACATGCCCGTCCTGCGGCGGCCCTGTTGTCCGTCCCAAAGGAGAGGCTATCGCCCGGTGCACCAACGTATCGTGCCCAGCGCAAATTAAACAGCGCATCATGCACTTCGGCTCGAAAGGCGCTCTCGATATCGACGGGCTCGGCGAAAAACTGGTGGCACAACTGGTGGATACCGAGAAAGTGACGGAACTTACCGATGTGCTCGAACTCACTAAGGACGACCTGACGGAGCTGGAGCGTATGGCGGATACAAGTGCCGACAACCTGCTTCACGCCATCCGGGAGGCAAAGGGAAAAGTCACGCTGGCTCGCCTCGTCTACGGGCTGGGGATCCCCCATGTGGGAAAAGCAGGGGCCAGGCAGCTGGCCGCGGCGTTCGGATCCCTCGACAATCTCCTGGATGCAACGGTAAATGATTTTCTGGCACTGGACGATATGGGAACGATTATGGCGGAAGCCATTCACGCATGGTGCACCAATGACCGCAACCGAAAGGTCGTTAAAGAGCTTCAACGGCAAGGGATCAATCCAACGGCCGAGAAACGCGGCGACCGGCTCGCCGGTACCACCATCGTTGTAACTGGTACACTGGAATCCATGACGCGCGACGAGGCGCGAGAGGCCATCCAGGCACAGGGAGGCAACCCCACCGGCAACGTCTCCGGAAACACCGATTACCTGGTGGTCGGCGCCAATCCCGGCTCTACCAAGCAGCAAGACGCCGATAAGCACGGCGTCAATACCATTGACGAAAAGGAATTTCTTAAGCTCCTGGGCAGATAGACTCTTGCAATAAGGCCTTCCATGAGGCTCTTGAAAAAACACGACGATGACCTTCAAGCAATCGCGGCCGGCATAAAACAATGCACGGCCTGCCCCTTGCACAAGACGCGAACGCACGCCGTGCCCGGAGAGGGTCCCTCAGACGCGAACATTGTGCTGATCGGCGAA
>JAIPIM010000194.1 GCA_021734725.1 Minisyncoccota bacterium
GCCAGTGTTTGTTTTTTCAGTTGCCGCTTTCAATAGTGTTGCGCAGGAAGCGGCACAGCCACGGGTTGCAATTACGGATTTCGATGTGGAGGAACGGGAGACTCCGGATTATACTGGATTGAGTCATCCGAACGCTGGACGTGCAAAGGAGGACTGGGTCCAATTGTACGTGGAGTATACATGTGTTGGCGGAGAGGACGGGTGGATTGATGATCTGACGTTCGAATGGTACGTTTTGCTGCATGGCGGAAAGGTTCCCCGATTGGTGATGACTGAAACCGTCACCTACATGGACGTAGAGAGCGAAAAGGACGAACACCACGCCGTCGTCTACATACGCCCGCAGACGATTAAAAGGTATTTCGATGAACGAGGACGCCTGTCTCCTAGGAATATTGTTCTCCATTTGGATGTGAAGGTGGGTAACTTTAAGGTGGCGGAATACGACTTTCCCAAGTCTCGTCCTCAAGGGATTCCGGCACAGTGGTGGCTGAATCCACGGGTGAATATGATTGAAAACGCCCTTCTTTCGAGGGATAAAACGCCTTTTGCGCCGCTGGACTATGACTTTTATGAATACATCAAGCCCCCAAGAAATCGTTAAGACTGAGCGAGCGATTCCCCGCTCATAACGTTTGGAATACAACTATGGCACGATCCAACCGAATCCTTGCCATCGATATAGGTGCCGCCAGCGTCAAAGTTGGCGCCTTCGAGTATACTGGCGACGACACTGTTGTGCTCGTTGGGTATGACTATCGCGAGTACGGTGAAATACTGAAGGAAGAAACTCGGACGGTCACAATAGCGGGCGTGCTGAGGGATATTCTGGATACAAACAATTTCGCAGCACGGGAGGCCATGCTGTGCATATCCGGCCAGTTTGCGCTGACTCGCTTTGTGGGGCTTCCTCCCGTCGCTGAAGAAGAGAACCGCGTCCGGCAGATCGTGGAATTCGAAGCACGACAGAATGTCCCTTTCCCTATGGAAGAGGTGATTTGGGATTACCAGCTGATAGCGAACCCCGAGGCCGATGAACTGGAAGTGATGTTCGTCGTCATAAAAAATGAAATTGTCGAGCAGATCACAAATGCTGTGCAGGAGGTCGGTTTGTCGCCAATCGTGGTTGATGTAGCCCCGTGCGCATGCTACAACTCCGCGCGCGCCAACGGAATAGGCGATGACGAGTGTGCCATGATTCTGGACCTGGGGGGGCGGAGTACAAACCTACTTTTTGCAGATCGTCAGCAGTTTTTCACGCGGACCATTCCAATCGCGGGACATACTATTACTCAACAGATAGCAAAAGAGTTCGGCATTGGAATCGAGGAAGCGGAAGAACTGAAACGACGTCACGGTTTCGTTGCGCTGGGCGGAGCATACGAAGAGCCGGAATCGGAAGTGGCGGGGGCCGTATCGAAAATCGTTCGGAACGTAATGACTCGACTGCACGGTGAAATAAATCGGTCCATCGGCGTTTATCGGGCGCAGCAAAAGGGGAACAGCCCCACACGCCTGTATCTTACCGGCGGCAGTTCTATCATGGGATATACGGACAAATTCTTTACGGATAAGCTGGATATACCGGTTAGTTACCTCAATCCGTTCCAGGTTGTCCAAGTCAGCCCGAAGCTGAACATGGAGCATTTGCAGGAAGTGGCTCACATGTTCAGTCAAGTCATCGGTCTGGGATTGCGACGTTGTCGACAGCAGCCGGTGGAAGTCTCTCTGGTACCTGCCGCTATTGCCCGACAAATGGTGTTGCGGCGTAAAAAGCCGTACTTGTTAGCTTGCGCCGCGACTCTGCTTTTGATCCTGGGGCTTTCAGTGGTTGCGCAGATGCGGAAAAAACATTTGTACGAAGATTTGTACCAGCAAATGAGTGGTCGTCGGGAACGACTGGAGAAACTCCAGGTCAGCATTCGTAACGAAACGAGGACTACCAAGAAATTACTTGCGGACTACGATGCTCTGGAACACAGGATCCTGTTGCGGGAAGAATGGCCGGAGGTTTTGAACGAAATTGAGATGCTTATCCCGGATTATGTATGGCTGACTGAACTTAAACCAGTGGTTCGCGGTGCCGAGATGGGTGACATGCCCCGGCAAGACGAGAGGCCGGAACGAATACCGCTCTTTGGATTTAGGCCTGGTGCTGGGCCGCCCATGGAGGAAGAGGCCAGACCCCAAAAGGCGGCGGAGGTACGACTTCGTGAAGAAGTCATTTCGGTGGTTGAAATTCACGGGCATAGCTTGAGCGTTCTTTCGACGGCTTCCGTACCGAAGGAGGCTGTGGAGGACGAAAACGAGCCGCTAGAAACACCAACTCCAGAGGCCGAGACCACTGAGGTGCGAGGTGAAGCTCCGTCCGCGGAACGCGACGAAACCCCGGAGCAGATTTTTCTCACACGTTTAAAGCAATCTGAGATGTTTGATGACGGGGCAACCTCAATCACTTCCTACCGGGCGAACAACCAAGTACCCAATCTGAAAACATTCAGCATGAAGTTGCGATTGAAAGAGCCGATTACCATAAAATACGAGAAATAACGCAGCGCAGGAAACAGTCCAGCATGGATATCATAAAACGAAATATTGCATTGAGCATTTTCTTGGCGCTGAGTTTACTGGCTGCTGTCGTATTGGCGATAATGATGCGGCAGTATGCAGCCTCAGCGGGGAAGCTTGACGACGAAGTTGTCAAGTTACAAGCCTTTTTCAGAGACCTGCAACAGGAGAAGGTGGCGGTCAGTAAAGCAAACTACGACATTGCCAGAGAGAATAGGCAGCTCGTGGAAGAACAGCTTGGCGATTTAAAAGAGCAGCTCTGGGAAAAGTCGCATATTCCGGTGCAACGATACACGGGCATAGCGGCAAAGGATTTGTTGCGTGAAGAAACGGCGCGCATGCGCCTTATGCTCGAAGACAGAGGCATTGAGCTCGGGAACAGCATTCCGCAACTCTCGTTCGGGAAGGTTCTGCAGAGGGAGGGCGTGCCAGACGAGGTCAATGAGGTGCCTGTGTTAGTCAAAGAATTGGCGGTGATCGAGGAAATCGTCAGACTGGTCACCTCGTCCGGCTTGAACAGACTTATTGATTTGGAGCGTACCAGTGGATCAGCCTTGGCTAGTCTGGAGCATTACGATGTTATGCCCATGTCGCTCACCGTCAACGGAAAACTCTCAACCGTGAAGCGATTTATTACAGCGTTACAGGAGGACGCAGGGTATTTTTTCTTCGTTCACTATTTCAGCGTTGGAAGTGAACGGTCTGTACAGGGCGCGATTGCTGGTCGCCCGCGACAAGGGAAAGAGAAAGACCGCGAGACGACGACGGGACCTGGGGAAGCTATGGCGCCTTTTCCGGAGATGATGCCTGGAGAACAGTTTCCACCGCCCGCCACATACGTTCCTGAGCGACGCGAACGCGAAGAAACACAGCGCGATATGGCCGCAGACGGAGAACCGCTTGACAAAGATGAACGCGCCGTGGGGCTCAATGATATCGTTACAGTTAAGATCCGCCTGGACTTCTTGGAGTTCCACAAACCCCAACAGGAGAAGTGAGCATTGGAATTCCTAAAACGACACTACGAAAAGATAACGTTAAGTGTCTTCGTACTCATCCTGCTGGCTGCAAGTTTCTATTTTCTTCGGCAGCTGCGAGAAGTACGGGATCAGTTTATGACCGGCATGCTTGACCGCCCTACGCATGAAGTAACGCTGGAAAGGTACGAAAATGAACGGTTCAACGCATTGAAAAATCTGCGACAGCCGGATGTGGCGTGGAGCATAGACAACAAACAGGAAGGCTCTCTGTTCAACCCCGGGCAGTTGATATGGTGCGTGAATCCGGAGTGCAATTACTGGTTGCCTTACAATACGGAGACCTGTTTTCATTGCGGGGCTCCGCAAGGGAAGATCGTGATTAAGGGAAAAGACAGCGACAACGACGGAATCGCCGACGAAGATGAGGGGCGCTATGACTTTCTGAATCCTGCCGATCCACGTGATGCCAAGCAAGATCACGATCAGGACTGGTTCACGAATGTCGAGGAGATTCGAGCGGGGACAGATCCCGGTAACCAGGAAGATCATCCGCCACTGACTGAACGGCTGCATCTGTGGTCCGTGCAACGTCAGCGGCTCGATATCATTTTCTCAAACCTCATGAAATATGAAAACAGAGGGAAGGACGAATGGGACATCGTGCTGCAGGTCGTTGAACAGGGACAGCGACGGACGCGATTCGTCAACATTGGAGAAACTGTTGCGAACTACAAGGTTGTTGATGTCCGTGTAAAGGAGCAAAGGGTCTACAGCAAGAGCTTGAAGGACTACGTTACAGTCGATGTATCGGAAGTCGTTCTCGAGTCCGGCGATGGTGATGCAATTGTACTCAAACGACAGCAACCAAGTTACCGAGGTGTGTTGGTTCAATTTTTCTTAAATACAGATCCACATAACAGGCGGGAAGGAAAATTCTACAACGTCTCTGGCGAAGAAGACTTGGTGCTTACCGACGCGGCTGGTCAGGAGGAGGTTTACGCCTTTCAGGTCCGTGACACTGAAACTGTTGCCATACGTCCGAAAGCACAGCCTGATGCTCCGATTAAACTTCTGCAGAGGTGGCGACCGCCACGGCAACCCCGTTTTGAGGAAAGAGCCTTTCGCCCAGAGGAGCCGATGCCGATGCCGCCGGAGTGGCGGGAATAGTTGATCGAGACGGGATAAAGCTTTAGGATGTAGAGTTAAGACCATTGGTAATTGCGCGAAAATCATCTAAATTGAGCGAACTTCACGCCGAATCTATAAAAGATTGACCGAAATAAGCATAGGAAGCCTTCGGAGGAAGCCATGATTACACCATGTTCTCGTCAGCGTTGCATTGCAGTGGGATTGTTTATTGTCGCGATTTTCCTGTGGACAGGTCTGATATCTCTGCCAGCTCAGGAAGAGGTCGATGCGCCGCCGTTGGAATCCGATGCGGGGGAAAGCGAACCAGATGCAGCGCCCGCGGAGGAAATGGTATATGAACCCGAAGAATTGACGATGGATGAAAAGGTCCGGCGTCAGGAATTGGAACTGGCGGCAAGGCACGATGTGGAACAGGCCGTGGAGGCCTACACTAAAAATGAGTTTGAACAGGCAATCGAGCTGTATAAAGCGGCGAGGAAAAAACTGGAAAAAGCGGGAAAGGCGCCGCGCATCCAGCAGCAACTTCAAGATATCGACGAAGCCATCGGAAGTGTATACACGGACTGGGCGGATCATTTGGCGCAACGGGGAGCGGAATTGGCGAAAACAGAAAACTTTGACGAAGCCATTGATAAAATCCGCAAAGCCATAGAACTCAAGCCGGACGAACGGGAGAAGTACAATCAACTTATCTTACGTTATCGAGATATGCAGGACGCGGCACAGTTTCGCTCGGAAATTGCCATGGAAAATGTTATGCCTGACAGAACCGAGCGCTTGCGCGAGATCCGCACGTTAATGGAACAGGGACAGATGTTGTACGACGAGGAGCGGTACACGCAGGCACGTGAGAAGTTTGAAGAGGCTTTGGCAAGAAATCCTTATCACCTGCCGGCCATTCGCTATTTACGGCGCATTCACGAAAAGGTGCGGGCTGTCGGCGAAGAGCGTAGGCTGGCAACGGAGGCGGAGCGCCTCAGCGAAACCGTATGGACATGGAGTGAGCCGGTCAGTCTCATGAAAGGACAGGAATGGACCGGCGTACAACGTCCCGTTACCAAAGAGAAGACGGGAATTTATGCAAAGCTTGATGAAATTATCTTCCCCCAGATTGATTTTGAAGAAGCCACGGTCCATCAGGTTGTGCGGTATCTGCGGGACAAAAGCAAGGAGCTTGATCCCGAGGGTGAAGGCGTGAATATTCTCCTGCAGTTGACACCGGCCGGAGCAGATCGGCGGGCTGAACCCGCGGAAGCTGCGGCCCCTGCGGAAGAAGCTTGGGATTTGGAAGGCTGGGATCTTGAAGAAGAAGGGGCGGCCCCTGCTGCTCCGGCGGAAGAACGCGCTGCACCAGCAGCTCGCGCTTCAGCGGCGGGACAGCGAACGATAAGTATGAATATGACAAATATTCCGTTGGGTGAAGCGATCCGCTACATCACCATGGGGGCTGGCCTCAAGTACAAAGTGGAGCCACATGCGGTAATCATTGCCGATCCGTCGGTTGCGTTGGAAGAAATGGAAACGCGCTTCTATCCAATGCAGGCGGGTGTCTTGGAAACGGCTGCCACCGCGGAAGCGGAGCCAGTTGCGGAAGGCGGGTGGGCAATGGGCGGCGACGGCGACGGCGGTGGCCGTGCAAGCGCAAGCTCTCCGGAGCAGTTAAAGGAATTTTTCGGGAATTTCGGTATCGATTTCCCGGAAGGTTCGAAAATTGCCTATGACCCGCGAACAAGTAAGCTAGTGGTAAGAAATACGCCCCGTAACCTCAGAGAAGTTGAGCGGGTGCTGAATGAAATTAATAAGACGCCTACCCAGGTAACCATTGAAGCGAAATTTGTGGAGATCCAGCAAAGCGACCTGGAGGCACTGGGATTCCAGTGGCTTATCAACGAAGGCGCTACCGGTAAGATAGCCGATCGCTATCAGTTCACGATCGAGGACCAGATTCCGGGGGACCCCAATGATGTGCTGAACACGAATCTGTCGAATGCTCTGCGGTTCGCGTCGTCCAACACGGAAATATTCTCGGGAAGCGATGCCGTCCTGGGAATTACGTCAATACTTGGCAGCATGGAGTTCTCTACCGTTATCCATGCGCTGAATCGCGCGGACAGCAGCGATGTGTTGTCAGCACCCAAGGTGACGGCAACGAGCGGTCAAACAGCCATTCTCCGGATGGTGACGGAACGGTATTTCCCGGAGGAGTGGACCGAACCTGAGTATGAGACGGATGACGAAGGCAATATCACCAGTTTCACGCCGTCATCGCCAGAATTCGGTGACGCACGTGATATCGGAGTCGTTCTCGAGGCGACTCCCGTAGTCGACCCGGACAACTATACGATCAATCTCCTGCTTCGGCCGCAGGTTAATGAATTCATTGGTTATGATACGGAACTGAATACCGATGTGCCTATTGGAAACCGGACGTTTGAATACAAATTCCAAATGCCGATTATTTCTGCCCGTACCTTGGAAACCAATGTTGTTGTCTGGGATGGCGAGACGGTTGTTCTGGGCGGGATGATTCGGGAGCAGATTACCGATTACGATGACAAAGTCCCTCTTTTGGGCGATGCCCCGCTGATTGGTCCGCTGTTCCGCAGTAAAGCGGAAAAGAAAGAAAAGTTCAACCTGCTCATATTTGTTACAGCACGACTGGTCAACCCCACTGGGCAGCCTATACGGCCTGGCCAGGAGGTGCGGGGGCTGCCGGATTTCGGGCGGTAAAGCTAATCGGTCTGTATTGTTTTGGCAGTCACAGGGGAGCAGGCAGCCTGCTATGGGGATGACGGTTGAGCCGCAGCGGGAAACTACCGTTGCGGCTCTTTTCGTTCGACAAAATCGTAACAAGTCGGCTAGCACTGTATGACTAGTATTAAGGCGCCAGATCTTAGGAATATTCGCAACGTCGGGGTCATTGCTCATATTGATGCAGGGAAGACAACGACCACCGAGAATATGCTTTTTTACTCCGGGTTGAGCCATCGGCTGGGAAGCATTGATGAGGGCACAACGGCCATGGATTACCTGGAC
>JAIPIM010000195.1 GCA_021734725.1 Minisyncoccota bacterium
CACCCCCCGCGGCCGCGGCGCGCTTCTTAACTTCGTCGGCAGCAGCATCGGGCTCAGACGCTTTATCCAGGTAACAGCTCACCTTGAGCGGCGTATTGTACTTCTCCGGCTGCATCTCCAAACCTTCGACACCGCTCAGAAACGACACGGCCTCTTCACGGCTGAAGTCCGCGTGAAGCAGCTCGTCCCATTCCTTCAAGGGCGGCATGCCGACTGCATACGGCGGCAGGTAAATCTCGGTGCCAACCTGCGAAACCACGGCGTCGCCGAAAGGGATTCCTTCAGACTCGTAACCATCCATCACCTGATTCAGGCGCCGCCCCGTGGAAAGAATCAGGAAAAGCGCCCCTTGGTCGCGCAGTCGCGTCAGTTCCCCGGCCAGAGAATGGAGCGCGGCCGAGTCGCCGGTCAGTGTATCGTCAATGTCGGATGCGAGTACATACTGAATACTCATGCTTACCTCACCAATTAAGTTCTTAGTGTCACAGTCTATATCCACAATACCGGCGGAGGGAATGTTTGCAAAAAGGGAAATCCCTGAAATACCCCTTCGAAAGACGTGAGGCTTTTCAAACAGCCGGATGCGAATTATTCATTTTCACGAATAAGCCTTCCTCTCGCGACCCTGCACAGAAACGTGAAGCAAAACCCATAAAACTAGCCCGATCATTCTTGCAGGTGCCGTTGTTTGGTGCTATCATCCTCTCTTTCCGTCGCAAGAGCTCTTGTTAGTGAAATGGCTCGCGCGCGGATCGTTCTCACTCAATAGCGCCGGCAGTCTTTGTTCAGAACGAACCGCGAACCAAGCACCAAGAACCAAGCACCAAGAACCAAGCACCAAGCACTAAGCACTAAGCACTAAGCACCAAGCACCAAGCACTAAGAACAAAACGGGTGAAATGTCTCATCGCGAATGACTGTTTCCCACGCGGATTCGTCCGCATTCAAACCTCGAAAGGGCAAAAATGGCTAACCAGAAACCACTGAAATTCGCCGTAATCGGGTGCGGAATGCTGGCACGAAGTCAGCACATCCCTAACATCGCCGCCTCCGACAAAGCTGACTTGTACATGTGCTGCGACCTCGATGACGACGCGCTTGCGGAATGTCGCGAGACGCATGGGGCACAGACTGTCACACACGATTATAAGGAAGCGGTACACAACACCAACGTGGACGCCATCTGCCTGGCCACTACCGAGAAACTTCGCCTGCCCGTTATCGCCGAAGCGGTCAAGGCCGGAAAACCTGTCTATTGCGAAAAACCGCTGGCACGAAGCCTGGAAGAAATGTACGAAATCCAAGCGCTCGTAAACGAAGCCGGAACACCGTTCTGCGTGGGGCACAATCGTCGCAGCTCCCCTGCAATGCTCTACGCACACAACGTGTTCCGCAAACACATGACCGACCCGCAACCATGCCCATGGCGGTTCGAACGTGAAGCTGACAAACGGCCAGATGTCGAAGGTGACGGAACGGCCTCGATCGTCGTCCGGATCAACGATGACTGGCACAGCTGGAAGTCCTGGGTCTTCGATCCACAACAGGCCCCCCACGGCCCTATGCTCTTCGAAATGACGCATTTCACCGATATGTGTAACTGGTTCCTCGCGTCGGAACCGACCGAGGCGGTCGCCGTGGAAACCAGTATGCTCAACCACAGCGTCATCGTCCGTTACGCGGGCGGCGAACTTGCCACACTGACAATGACCGGCAACGGAACCTTCGGATATCCCAAGGAACTGTACGAGATGTTCGGTAACGCCGGAACCGTGGTCGTCGACCATATGCTCGAAGTACGAACCGCGGGCGTTGCCGACACCCCCCCGCGAAAACTATTCCCGATGGTCAACGACCGACACCCCGGCGTAGGGACCGAAGGCGGACTCTACGGTTGGCTGGCGAAGAAAAATAGAGCGTGCGAAGAAGCCGCCGAGGCCGGCGACCCCTCACTCATTTTCACGGCCGAACCGGACAAAGGCCACGCGCATGCCATCGACAGGTTCATCGATGAGATCCACGGGACGGGCCCCGTCGTCTGCGGCGTCGACGCTGCCGTGGCGGCCACCCGTGTCGCTTTCGCGGCAATCCGCTCAGCCAAAGAAGGCCGTCGTGTCGCCCTCAGCGAGATCTAAACGGAATATGGTCTAGCCTAATTACGTCGCTTGACGGCTCGTACTGTATCCAGTAAAGTATTATTATGGCAAAGTTTGCAACAATCAGCGACGTGGCGCGGGAAGCCGGGGTCTCCAAGACCGCGGTGACATTGGCAATGCACCACCGGGAAGGCCTGTCCGATGCCACTCGAGAACGCATCCTCGATACAGCCCGGCGCCTGCACTATCGGCCCGCACCCACGCGACAGACGCGAGGAAACCGTCGCGCAGGGCAGATCGTAGCCCTTTTCAGCAGCCCGATTCTTCCCGCGGAAAACCTTCCGGAAAGCGCCTATCTGCATGACCTGGCACGCGGGATTGAGGCCGGGGCTTCCTCAGGGCTCAGCAACATGGTGCTCAGTTCAGTATCCATCGCTGCAATGAATACGAACGGCCTCCCCGCAATCCTCGAAAGGAGTGATGCGGACGGGGCCGTGGTACGCAGTTGGGAAGCGCGCGTGATCGCAAACCGTTTGCGTAAACTCGGACACCCATTCGTACTCGTCGATTGCGACGAAATTGTCGAGGACGCCCATCAACTGCAGATCGATCACGAACCGGCGATGCATGCACTGGTCGACCACTTGGTCGGACGGGGGTGTAAACATTTCGCCACCATCACAGGTGACGTGGAACACCTCAATGCCCGCGAACGTCTGGAGGGTCTTCGCGGCGGACTGGCGGAACACAAATTAGACCCGCCCGTCGTAGTCAAAGAACAGGGGTTCCTGCCGGATTCGGGCCTCCGCGGCGTGAAAAAGTTACTGGACGACGGAGTTTCGTTTGATGCGCTTGTCTGCCAAAGCGACCTGATTGCCGCGGGCGCACTGCAAGCCCTGAATAAGGCAGGCATTGCAGTACCTCGACAAGTCAAAGTTACCGGATTCGACAACTTGGCACTTGGCGCACTGCTCGCCCCCGGACTTACCACCGTGGATCCACACCTCTATGCCCTCGGCGAAGCAGCCGCGCAATGGCTCCTGCAAATCACCGGCGACCCTTCCTCTTCTCCGCCGCGCCTGCGCCGCTGGCCCGCAACGTTGATACGCCGCGGCTCGACCGCCAGCGGATAGCCATCGAATCCGACCGCCGTTTGCCCAAGTATCGCGGGTCTCCCGGCCCGCGTTTCACCGACACAGCACGGGCGGCTCGGAGAACCGCCATACTGACCGCGCGGTATCCCGGGTCTACCCACGCACGCACGCAAAGCGCAAAGCGCAGTATGGCAGTATGGGAGTGCATCACATCACCCCCCCACACAGTACAAGAATATCCGCCCCCTTAAGGCACAACCTGTAACACACTGTTATCCAGGACGAAGGCCAAAAGAAGAAGAGCCATACCCGATACCAGCCACGGAAGAAAGCGCTCACTGTAATCAACATAGACTGTCTGCTCCATTGTAGTCGGCTCAAGCTCGTCAATGGCTTCCATAACAGCCTTGAATCCGGCGGCATCGCGCGCCTCGAAATACCGCCCGCCCGTCATGTCGGCAATGGTTCGCAACAATTCTCGGTTGAATCCCGCACGCGCATCGCTGACAAACCGCCCGTGAATGGTGTCACGCACGCGCACCGCTCGCGAACTCCCTACACCGACGGTATGCACGATCACGTCGAACGTGCGTGCTACCTTGGCCGCCTGAAGAGGCGTTACATTTGCATCTACGGTGTTCTCCCCATCCGTAAAGAGAATGAGCACGCGGCGTTTTGCCGCGCTACCTTTCAAACGGGAAGTCCCCGAGGAAAGAGGGGCCGCAATTTCCGTGCCGTCAGGAAACTGGCCCGCCTCAAGACGCTGCAGGTTCTGCAACAGAAAATCATGATCAAGCGTCGGTGGCGATACGACGTACGTGTACTTGGCAAAAACCACCAGACCAAAGCGGTCTTCCGGACGGTGCGACACAAACTTGGTCAACTCTTCCTTCGCCACCTCAATGCGTGGTTTCAAACGCTCGTCATCCACTGCTTGCCAGAACTGACGCTCATTGCCGATTTGCGGAGGCACATCGTATACCTGCATACTGCCCGATGCGTCGAGCGCCAACATGATATCAACGCCCTCGGCCCGCTTGATAATTGTCTCCCGCCCCTTTTGAGGCCGCATTAACGCAACAATCAGGAGCAACGCGCCCAGCCCGGCCAGTATCAGGGGAATCTTGTTCAGCGAAAACCGCGACACAGAAACCGCGGCCCGACCAAAAGATTCCACTTCGGATGCCTTTAATGTGGGGGGACGACGGCGCCACGACAGGACAAACCCCACTGCAAGTGGAACCACCAGCAATGCCCACCATGGACTGTGGATGTGCGGCATCAACCTTCCTCCCGCACGTTTGCCCGCGACGTGTTTGAGGCATGACCTGGCGGGTGATCGCTCTCTCTCCCCCTCCCGGGTATTGTCTCATTGACGAAGTCAAGGCTTTGGCTCAACACCTCTTCCATTTGTGCCTCCGTCGCCTGAGCGCGGGCAAACTTCACCATATCGGCGGCCTGAAGTGCCTGCGCCAATTGCTCTTTGTGCTCGGGATTCAAATGGTCGCTGGATCGCATCGTTTCCAGAAACTCCGCGGTCGTTTGCTCGGGTGCCGGCAGACTGAACCGCTTTTCGATGTACCAGCGAAGTATGTCCGTACACTCCACGAAAAACAGCTCGGCATGCAACGGCAAACGTGTACGCAGGGATTCAATGGCTTGTCGCGCCACATCCCAAGGAGGCACTGCCTCTGCATCCAGATGCCCCTCATGACGCCGTAGAATGGAGATAAGGATGGCAATAATCGCCGCCACGAGAATGGCCAGAGCCAGCCACTGACGCCAGGAATGAAACCACTTGGTGTACGAATACTCGATGAGTGGCGCCGCCGTCAGGGGCCCCCTTATAGCACTTTGGTGCCGCGGGACTACCGCCAAGGGCGGCGTGGCGAACACAAGCGGCTCGTTGTCACGCGCTCGGTCACCGGTAAACCGAACAGCGACACTGGCCCCCGGCAAATCGCCTGTCTTGTAGGGCTGCACAAGCACATCAAACGCCCAGCGCCACGTCCCAACCCCGACGCCCAGCAGCCGCCACGGCCCCTCCCGCACGACCTGGAGGCCTTCCGGCACGGCACTTGCCTCACCTTCCAAAGGCCAGCGATAAAGAGGCCCCTCAAAAATCAGGCGATGCCGAACCGGGGTGCCAATATGGATACGGTCCCGCGGATACGTCGTAATATCCATCAGAGATACGGGAGGATTGTAGAACCACCCCACCGCCACAAGCACACCCGCGGTAATCAGCAGGAGAAGACCTATAGTGATGGAGCCGAAAACAACTCGCCGCCACATCGGTATTGTGCGCCATTGCGTCATGTCTAATGTTTCTAATTCCAAGCATCCAAAAACCGGCGGCCACCGCACGCCGTGTTTATTCGCGCGTCAACCGGCGCTCGCGCTTCCGGAAAAACTCAACCAGTGGCCGCACCGTATCCTGGCCACACGTAAAATCAATAAGGTCAACCGCGGCCCGTCGGCATATGCTCTCCTGACGTAACCGACGCCCGCCGGCATCCACTGCCATGCTGCGCCGTGCGTCCTTGCGATAACTGTTGAAGATGACTGTCGCACCCGTCTCCGCATCCTGCAGGGCGACCAAACCCAAGGCGGGCAAAGCCAGCTCACGCGGGTCCGTCACCCGCATCGCCACAACGTCATGACGGTTATTCATGATCCGCAACTGCTGCTCAAACGCGCTGTCCAGCATATCGCTGATTAAAAACACCACGGCACGCCGCGGCAAAAGGTGCATCGCGGTTTCCAGAATACCGCCGATGTCCGTCCCCTCTTCGCGCCGCTCGTTTGCCAACAATTCACGAACAAGTCGCAACACGTGGCGACGTCCCTTGCGAGGTGGAATGAACAACTCCCGCTGCGTCGTAAAGGTCAGCAAACCCACCTGATCGTTGTTTCGAATGGCGCTGAATGCCAGCAGCGCCGCAATTTCAGCGGCCATCTCGTTTTTACTGCGCCCCTGACTCCCGAAGTCGCCGGACGCCGAGATATCAACCAGCAGCAACACAGTCAACTCACGCTCTTCCACAAATTTCTTGATAAACGGCCGACCAAACCGTGCACTGACATTCCAGTCAATGGAACGGACATCGTCGCCGGGTATGTATTCGCGCACTTCCTCAAACTCAATACCCCGCCCTTTGAACACGCTGTGATACGCACCGGCCGTGATGTCATCCACAATCCGGCGAGTACGAATCTCAATCCGCCTAACGTTGCTTATCAATTCCCGTGTCAGCATCGTATCATACGTTTCCGTTATACCTTGAGCCAAATGAAGGATTCAATACAATTCGCCTGCTTTTTGCTAAACGACCCTACCGGGCTGGACCCGGTAGTGAGCGAGATCGGCGGAGTCATCATCGCCTGCCGCCCTCCCGCACTGAACATCCGACATAACTCGTCGCGTATATCGTAATTGTCCAACGAATGCTACGGCGTACGCAATTCGTCGAGCAACCGTTGGATGATGGCGTCCGTGGTCAAGTCTTCCGCTTCGGCTTCGTACGTGGGAATTATTCTGTGTCGCAGCACGTCGTGGGCTACGTCTTTGACGTCCTGCGGAACAACATACGCGCGCTGGTCCATGAACGCCCGAGCCTTAGCCGCCAGCGTAAGCGCTAATCCCGCACGCGGCGATGCCCCGTACTCGATCAAAGTGGGCAGATCACCCAGTTGGGCTTCTTTTTGGCGTTCCGAAAGCTGCTCATCGTTCCCCGGACGAGTTGCGAATACCACGTCCAGAATGTACTCGCTGATCTTCGGATCCATGTACACGCGATCCACCCACGTGCGCGCCTCCAGAATCGCGTCGGGCGATGTCACGGGCTCGGCCGAAAGCGTCATTCCCGGGTGCGCCATCCGATGCAGAATCCGCCGTTCCTCGTCGCGCACAGGATAGCGCACAAGGGTCTTGAGCATAAAACGATCAACCTGTGCTTCCGGAAGAGGGTACGTACCCTCTTGCTCAATTGGATTCTGTGTGGCCATCACCAGAAATGGCTTGGGCAAAATATGTGTTTCACCGCTGATCGTAACTTGATGCTCCTGCATCGCTTCCAATAAGGCACTCTGAACCTTGGCGGGCGCACGGTTAATCTCATCTGCCAACACGATATTGGCGAAAATCGGTCCGCGTTTGGTGGTGAACGTGTGGTCCTGGGGATTGTAAATGGTTGTGCCGGTGAGATCCGCGGGCAGTAGATCCGGAGTGAATTGCAACCGCACAAAACTCCCGCCGATTGCCTGAGCCAGTGTCTTTACAGCCAACGTCTTTGCCAAACCGGGGACCCCTTCCACCAGCACGTGACCGTCGGTAATCAACCCCGTAATAAGTCCCTCGACAAGCTCGTCCTGGCCCACTAGGATGCGCGCCACCTCATCCTTCAGAGGCTCAATAAAGGCGGCCGCCTGCGCAATCTGTTTCTGAAGTTCGTCAATGTTGATATCGTCCATTGATTTACCCTTCCGTGGTTGACGATAGCGGACG
>JAIPIM010000196.1 GCA_021734725.1 Minisyncoccota bacterium
TTCCCGTGTCAGGGGCAACGGAATCGCCGCCATCCTGACAACCGACGGATAACAACAACAATTTCAACGAAAAATCACAACAACATCAACAAAAATTGAATCCGCGGTAAAATCGATTGGTTTTTTCACGGATTCAGGACAAGTTTATTATACAAAACAAAGACATGAGTAAGGGGTTGTATCATGACTTCACGCGACCGCATGACAGCCGTGCTTGAGCATCGCTGTCCGGATCGGGTTCCCTATGATTTAGGGGGGACCCACGTCTCCGGGATCCATCAGATCGCTTACCGCAATTTATGCGGTTACTTGGGATTAAACGATTCCCCGGCACCGTTCGCGGACGACTTGCAACAGGTGGTTATACCGTCGGACGCCCTGCTTGACCGGCTTCGCGTCGACACGCGCGGCCTTTTCCCGCTGACCAGCCACAATTGGAACGTAAAGGGCGAAAACAAAGGCGATGCGTATGAGTTTGTCGACGAATGGGGGTTTCTTCAACGCTTTCCCAAGGACGGCTACTGGTGGAGCTTGGTGAAGTCCCCTCTGGACAGTCCGGTGGTGGACACGGGGCAGATCGCGAATCATTCGTGGCCCAAAGCAGACTTGCCCGAACGAATCGCGGGATTGCGTGAGAAAGCGGAAACATTTCGGGCTCAAGGCAAGATCGTCATGCTCAAGGGGATCTGTGCCGGGTTGTTTGAAATGGGCCAGCGCCTGCGCGGCATGGAAAATTTCCTCTGCGATGTCCTGACCGACCCGGACAGCGCTAAGCTTGTGCTCGATAAGTTTACCGAATTGAAACTGCAATTCTGGGAAATGGGGTTGGACGAACTCGGCGACGTTGTGGATATCGTGGTGGAAGCGGACGACTACGGCACCCAGGAAAGCCAGTTGATCTCTCCCGACACGTTTCGCCAATTGATGAAACCAAGGTTGAAGGAGATCTTCGACCTCATCAAGCGCAAGCTTGCCGAGAAGAAACCCGGCGGCGAACGCGGCTGGATCTTTTTCCACTCCTGCGGAAACGTCAGGCCGATCCTTCCGGATTTCATCGAGATAGGCGTGGATATCCTCAACCCGGTGCACGTGAATGCCGCGGGTATGGAACCGACGCGCTTGAAAAACGATTTCGGGTCGGAGTTAACCTTCTGGGGCGGTGGCGTGGAAACTCAGAATGTCCTGCCGCGCGGAACACCGGAGGATGTCCGGGAAGACGTTAAGCGCAACTTGGAGGTTCTGATGCCGGGCGGTGGCTATGTGTTCAATACGGTACACAACATTCAGGCCGAGGTGCCGCCGGAAAACATCATGGCCATGTGGGAAACACTCGACGAGTATGGAACATACTGAGCAGACAAGTCATTCTTTGAACCGGAAACAGAAAGAGGCAAAACCATGACGATCAAAACGGCAATTTTGGGATATGGACGCAGCGGCAGCACACTGCACGCCGACCCGCTGGAGGAGCTCAAAGACGAGTTTACGGTTACCGCAATCTGCGATATCGACGCGGACGCAAGGAAGAAAGCAAAAGACCGTTTTGGCTGTGTTATTTACGACGACTACCAGGAGATGCTTGAGAAAGAAGACCTTGACCTGGTCGTGATTGTCACGCGCAGCGACCAGCACTGTGAAATGACGTGTGACTGTCTGCGTGGCGGAACGAACGTTCTGGTTACCAAACCATGGGCGGTCAACGCGGCCGAAGCACGGCGAATGATTGCCGCTTCAGAGGAAAGCGGGAACACGCTGCTGCCGTGGCTGCCGGCACGATGGGGTTGCGATCTGGTGCGTTTGAAAGATATCATTGCGTCCGGTGTTATCGGTAAGGTTTTTATGGTGCGTCGACGCGAATTCAGTTTTGGTATTCGCACGGATTGGCAGACCCGGAAGACATATGGAGGGGGCTATCTGTTGAACTGGGGCCCCCACATTATTGACCAGGCGATTCAGCTCGTCGGAGAAAAGGTGGCCGGCGTGTGCGGCCAGCTTCGTCAGATCATCAATCCCGGCGATGTCGAGGATGTTTTTCATGCCGTTCTAACTACGGAATCCGGTGTTATCCTCTCGTGTGAATATACGATCGCCATCGACAAGCTTCCCAACTGGGTTATCCAGGGTGATCGCGGCACCATCTTCGTCAAGGAAAAAAGCGTGGAGGTGCATCACGTTGACATACCGGATGAGATTGACCCCTCTGCCTACCGGAATCAGCCGGAGATCACGGTGACCCGTGAGGAATTGGACGGCGAGCACCGCATCACCATGAGCAGCCGCTACGGCGACCCCTTTGTCATCTACCCCGAAATTGCCAAAGCGTTGCGCGGTGAAGCAGACTATCCGGTGACAACGGCCAGCGCCCTCAAACTCACACAGGTTCTCGACGCCGTCCGCGAATCGTCTGAAACGGGGAGAACAATCCAGCTTACCGGTTGACACCGAAGCGGATTACGGTGAGTGTTGACTTCATCGCCCGCCCTTATCGTCGCCCGCCTGTTGCGGCGTCGGAAATAATAGATTGTATCGTGATCCGGGTGGGTGTCTCCGGTGATGAACCGAACAGCCACATGACTGTAGGTCACCTCTTCAATCCCCTGGGACTCAAAGCGACCGGTCGCATAGCAGTAAATCAGCAGAGCGGCAAGCATCGACGGAGGGTACTGCTCACTGCCGGTGCCCCGATTGTTGACTTCGGCTGCGTGAATTTGGCGCTTCCTAATTCACGCAGCCGAAGTCCGACAGACCCCTAGAGGGATCAGCGCAGTTTTTTCCACTCATCGATCATTGCCAGCGTGCTTTCCCACGGCATGATGCTGTGGGACGATACGCACTGGCACAATATCAGACAGCGTTTGTCGAAGCACTCGAACACATCGCGCACTGCCTGACGTGTTTCAGCCGGCCCCTTCCAAATGTGGTACGTACTGCTGGGACCCGTCCATATGGCATGGTCGGCACCCAGTTTTTCGCTGATCTTGTACATGTCCACATCGTTAAAGGCAATATCGATGCCGCGGTAGGAATCGAGAGGTAATCGTGCCAGGTAATCGAGGATAGGCATGACGCCGGTGTGTACGGTATAGGCTGAAACCATGCCGTGACGGCGGATTGCGCTGGCCTCGGCGAAAAGCCGTAACGCCAGCAGGCGTTCGAGCGTGTCAGGCGAATAAAAATCCGCTGTTTCGTAGAACCCGTTGCGCATTATGACGTCAACGCCGAGGTCCGCGTAAAGCTCGATCAGCCTCAGGTTGAGTTGATGCTCATGGTCAAGGTATGCTTCGACAAGTTCCGGATGATCGATTGTCAGCAGACACAATTCCGCCGCTCCGAAGAGTTGCTGGGCACCGGTCAACCCCATCCCCACCGAAGCCGCGATGGCCAGCCCGTAGCGACGGGCCAGAGCCTTCCCTTGTTCCAGTGCCGCTGTATTTTTCGAAATATAGTCATCGCCCGCAAACGCCCGCAGTTGTTTGAAACATTCCAAATCTTCATGGGTCTGCAACCATGGTTCGACAAAATGGCCGATGTTAAAATCCGTGTAAAAGGGGATGTCCTTGCCATGCGGCCACAGGTCGTTATAGCGAATGGCGGCGTGAAGTTCCCCGGCGGGTGTTGCATAGGATTTATGCAGCATATCACCGTCCAGCCATGTTCGGGACTCAATTCCTGGTTCCGGCTGGATTGCGTCTACGGCCACCGGCACGATTTGGTCCAACCCCAGCTGTTCTACCTGATACCGGAGTTGTTCTTCGTATCGCGCATCCCGCGGCCAGGGAAAATTCCACGTGTACCCACGCCGTTGTTGTGGGGTAAGAGCGTTGAAAAAACCGCAGCACGGCACATAATCCACCGGTTGTCTTCGAATAGCGGCAAGCAGTCGTTCACATGATGTCATGGGTGTAGCCACGTTTCTCTCCTTGTTGTGTTACGTTAGACTCTTGCGAAATAGCCTTCGCGCGAGTCGTTCGTGGTCCTTTGTTCTTAGTTCAAAACCACGCACCAAGAACCAAGAACTAAGAACAAGAATTGCGAAAAACGACATTTCGCAATTCTCTGGTATTACGTCTACGCCGTCCTACTGGCTGGAACCTGCCGTTACCCATACGGGCGAAGACCAGCCGTGTGACCCGAAAAGCTGCTGGAGATTGGCGGGTAATGCTTCTCGAAAACGCAACCTTCCCTCGAGCAAGACCTTGACGTAATAAAAATGCGTTCCGGCCCCAGGCCGTTCCTCAAAACCGGCAGAATATTCGTGTGTACCGTCAACGTCCCATGTTCTGACTGTGTCACCATCTCGGATAAGCTCTACGCTTTCAATGCCTGTCGGTGCCTGGACGTGCAGATCAACCTTCACTGAGTTGGCGGTGATCGTCTTGCCCATGGGCTGACCGTTGACTCGAAAATCTATCGCCACACGGTGGCCGGCCGTGGCAATACAGCGCCTGTTTCGCAAAGCATCGAGAATGCTATCCCGGGTTAGAGATTCGGCCCAAACGCCTGTCAGTGCGCCGCCGAGCCCGGGGTTGCGGCGGTGTTCGTCGCTGCCGCCGATCACGCCAAGCCGGTGTCCCGCCTTCAGTGCCGCGTGGTAAAACTCCGGTTCCCTTTCCAGGTAGGGATCCCACGACGACGCGGCCTCGATGTTTACTTCAAGTGGGTTGCCAAGTACGCGCCAGTGTTGATGGTGCGCGTGAGCGAATCCGCCATGACAGTCGAGGAATTCGTACAGGGCACGAGGATCCGCGCTGACTTCGTTCCAGCGGACAATGTCCGGCGTCGGCGCCGGAAGAAGAACGGATCTGTGATCCACAATCAGTTCGTTCTCCACTTCACGCCGGCAGGTCCATTCGTACCCGATCAGCGCAACGAACGTGCCCGGCTCGTCAAACGCATCGGCAAGTGCGCAGCTCGTACGCCATTCATTATGGTTGAGCGGTACCACGTAATGATCGTTGTCCGTCATCAGCACGCCGTCCAGGGCCGCCTTGTGCTTTGCGGTGCGATAACACATGTCCACTTCCCCCTCCGCATCGCCGGAGAGCGCGGTATGACAGTGTAAGTCAAACCAGTAAAGCGAATAGGTTTTCCCGTCCGCTTCCATGACAGCACGTTCCGTACTCTTCATCTCCGGTTGTGGAAGATCGACAGGATGCCAGTCGTCCCAGGCTTCCCGCGGCAGTCGTGTTTTATCCAGAGGAAGACTGGCGAGAGGTTTGAATACAATTTGTCGCTCATCGGTAAACATACCTTCGTAGCACGCGACGGCCGGTTCCGATCCAAGGGCATGCGAGCCGGCGATCTCGTAGTGCAGCCCCCCCTCCGCAAGGGCCATGGGTTTGCCCGCACCGTCATGGTTCAGACAACGTCCCCATAGAACGCCACGATTTTCACAGGTGGGACCGTCATGGATTTCTTTCTGCTCCCAAACCAGCGTGACACCTTGCGGCGTACGAAGCAGCATGGGATGACGACGGCGCCCGCAATACCCCCATACTCCGCGGGGTTTGGGGCTGAGGTCCAAGAGGCCGTGCGACAAATCGTCCACAGCGCCAAACGACTTTACGTGAGTCGCGCCATTCCGCATCGTCAGTCGGGCAGCCATCAGTTCGCATCGCGCGTCTGTCACGCCTTCCGGATTCATTACGTCCGTATCCCGTATCCAACCCACGTAAAGGGCGCCGTCAAGTCCGGTTACCGCATCCGCCGCCAACTGCCAACTTTGAGCCGATTCATCGGACAGACATACGATCTCCGTCTCGGTTTGCAGGTATATCCGGTAAGCCGAGCCATCCCACGCGTCGAAAACCAGCGCGAACCGGCCTCCCCAGAAAACGGGTACGGGCCGATACGCACGCAACGAGGCCGGGGTCTTCAGAATGTCCCGGACGCATTTCCCTTCCGCCTGCAGAAGCATGACGCGGGGGCCCTTTTCTTCTTCGCGAGTGACCGCCGCGAACACATCATCTTCCGCCTTCGCGCTTCGCTTCGTCAATAACCGGACCGTTTCGATAAAACTGCCTGCTTCAATCCAGTTCGGCAGGATGTCAGCCCCGGTTTTTGTCACGCGGAACCGTCGGCAGGACCAGCTGCCTGCTTCACACACGGGTGCGTCAACCTCCCAAACGGCGTCCGCTACCTGGATGACGGACGGTTTGCCAACCGCATCGGAACGAAGGAGTTCACATTCACGGTCCTCGACGCGGACACGCAGAAGCTCGCGGTCAGGGCGGTAAGCCGTCCACGCCAGGCACCGTCTATCGTCTCCGTCCCACGCCGGGGCGTACGGTACTCCATGGTCTGGGATGACATGCAAGTGGTCTTCGAAGGTTGTGCGCGGCATCGCCTATTTCCTTTTCCTGTTGCCTCACTATTCGAATCTGTCTTTCACGACAGTGTAAATAATGTTTCTTATATTAGGATCATCGGTCCCCTATGTCTATTGTTGCATCTTACGATATCATGCACTATTTTCTGATTCTTTTCGATGTAGAAAGCTACTTGTGGTTGTCGCTTGCGCGTATCTCGCCGACGTTTTTCGTGCAGCGTCTACCGCGTCGTCGCTGGGAGGCTTGTAATGCGTACCACGTCGGTTGGCTTGGGAAGCGAGACTTTGTGGAAGTCCGTCAATCCGGACGTGTTGTCCGTCGGCTTTCATCCCGCGGCGCCTGATTGGCTCAGCCCACCCAAAAATCAAGTCCAGACCGATTTCGATATTTGGTATGTCGATACAGGCTGTGGCAGCGTGATGATTGACGATGCCTGGCATGCATTCGAGACAGGCGATCTCGTCGCTGTAAAACCGGGGCACACGTATCGGCGTGAGCGGGCGGACGCACAAACTCCGTTTCGCGTCTATTTCATGCACGTTCTTCCATTCGGACGCGATGCCGACAACTTGAATGCAACGCTGTCAGCCGCCTTGCCGACACGAATGAACATGCTCCATCGTCCTGCATGCGGAACACTTTTTGCCGCTCTCTTCGAGGCTTATACCACTCGGCCCGCACATTATTCCCTTGCCGTGAAAGGTCTTTCTCTGCAACTTCTCGAGCTGATTCTGGAAGAGACACAGCTGACGGATGCAGATGCTCGGGGTCGGCCTCACCCAGGTTTACTGCGGGCAAAAGCCTTCGCGGAATCCAATTATGCCGAGAATCTGACGCTGGCGGATATCGCGGCTGCCGCCAGTCTGAGTGCAAGCCATGTTTCGGCCCTGTTTGCGGATTGTTTTGGCGTTTCGCCGATCGAATACTTGCTGAGACTCCGGATACGTCAGGCAAAACTGCGGTTGGCACGCGGCATGCGAGTGAAAGAAACTGCACGGCAGGTCGGCTTTCAGTCGCAATCCTATTTCAGCCGCACGTTTCGGCGAAGGGTTGGCATATCCCCGCGGGCATTCATGCTTCGACATGCACGACCATGAACGAAAACGCAATATGCCGATGAACAGCATCGTGCGTAGAACAAATGCCGCTTGTAGCTTTTAGAGGCGCGAGCACCCCGCGGAGGGATCACAACGTCACCAAAACCGCCGGAAACCGAGAATAACACAGCCCTGTCAACGGCAACGGCCGCCCCACTCCCTTCTCCCGTCAG
>JAIPIM010000197.1 GCA_021734725.1 Minisyncoccota bacterium
GACCCCCTCGCGGACAGAAGCGCGCCTGAACGCCCACGACCTGCGTAACGAAGACATGAATATCGCCTGGCATCAGGGGCACATCCGCAAGGGGCATGCCAGCAACGGTTACTGGGAAGTCATGGTCGAACAACCCGGCCGCTATACGTTCGAACTCCGCCGCTGGCCGCGGGAGGCGGGCCACGATATCCGGGCCGGAATCGACGGCGACGATGTGGAGTTCCGCCGGGAATGCATAACACCGGAGTCCCACAGTTGGTACACCGGCGGCACGGCTCTCGACATCAACACGGCCTGCCTTAAAATCACCGGCCAACCAATGCTCTCTTGTCCGGTCAACGACAACGAAGACACGGCCGTTTTCACCGTCGAACTGCCGGCCGGTCCCACACACGTGCAGACATGGTTCACCGACAACAAGTCATTGTTCCTAAGTGCCTACTACGTATCGGTCTCGCGTATGTCAGAATAAACAACCACGCTGGGAAAACGTGGCATTGCTTCGCGCCCGTGAAGGGCACGAACGCGGGTCGCCGTAATCGCCTACCGACCATGGTTTCGTTCTGTTCCCATTGTGGGTCGGGCCCCGAAGAATCGCCGCGGCGTGAAAGGAGAACGCATGGGTTCGAAAGTTCTTTACACAGTGTGTCGTGATCCAGCAAGAACCGACGCTCTCGCAACAAGAAGGTTTTCCGTCCATTCCTGTGCCAGGTTACAGCACTGTTTTACGCTGATCGAACTCTTGGTCGTCGTGGCCATTATAGCGATACTGGCCAGCCTTTTATTGCCGGCTCTCAAAAACGCCAGAGAGCGGGCACTGGGAATTGCATGCGTCAACAATATGAGGTCATTCGGGCAGGCCTACCTGATGTACTGTTCCGATCACAACGGGAGTATACCGGTTGAAACCGGCGAATGGCCGCCCGGAACCTGGATGTACCAGATGCGGGATTACCTGTGGAGCGTTAATCAGTCCTACGGCGATTACACTCCCTTAATTTCATGCCCCACGGTAGGCAGAGAAGATAGCCAATATCCAGACTTTGCGCTCAACAGGTACTCAGCCCTTGACTACAAGGGCATGACACCGATCTGCAATATCGATAAATTGGCGGCTCCCAGTCAAACGTTCATCGCCATCGAATTTATCGGCTGGCGGCATACCTTCCATGACAGTCATCTGCCTATGATCAATAACGAATGGGCAGACCAGTGCTATCGACACAGCAACACAATGAACACCCTGTTTATGGACGGTCACACCCGTGCATACAAGCGCGGAACGTTACCCACCGATCCAAATGATCTGCCTTGGCAGAAATGAACATGCTGAAGGTACGGATGAACATCGGTTCGATAAAAGAAAACCGGCGGAATCCGCTTAACGTGCTGTCAGAAAGGAAAAACGCATGCATCGCAGCAAAGCCGTCACCCTGGCACTCTCGCTTACTTTCGGTCTGACAACAAGCCTCTACGGTACAAATGAACAGGGAAAGAACAGTCTGATGAAACCGATTCCCGGCAAAGCACTGCGTGTATTGTTCATTGCTCCATCGTACCTCCAGCGTGATTCGCTGGAGTTGAGTCAGCATCTGTCCTGCAAAGCAACACTTGTGACGACAGGCGGCGGCATTCATATGAGCCGACCGGACACCTTTGGCTTCCCGACGATCTACCAGAAGAGCCTGACCCGAAGCGACCTGGACGTCCAGAATGACATCCGAACAGCCCTTAATACAGAGCATGATGCCATAGTTATCGCACCCCGTCCGGTCTGGGACGTCTGGCCGAACGACATCCGCGAAGACATCATTCGAACGACCTTGGAAGGGACGGCACTGGTCATGGTCTCACCGGATGCATCCTTTCGCGAGAACGTGCTCAGCCAAGCTGACTCCGCAACGTTGAAAAAACCGCGATTCAAACCTCTGGACAACGACAACTTCCAACCGCGATTCTATCGGTACGGCAACGGGTCCATCACGGTTTTGACTCCCAGGATTTCGCACAAACAGCATGGCTATCTCGTTGACGCCCATTGCCCTACACGCGCGACTTTTGAGTATCGGCTCAGCCGGATCGCCAATGTCCTGTACTCCGTATGTTCCGGGGACCAGCGTCCGATCAACTCGATAGAGGCGCAGGCAAACCCCGCCGAGCGAACAATCACAGTCGAATGCGATATCTCCCAAGCGCATGATCTGCAGGTTCTGATTCGCGACAGCGACTACACAATTCTGCGCGACACTTCTCAGACCGCGGCGAAAGGTGAGACTCTCGACATTCCGCTGGATTCCCTGGTGAGCGGGCGATACTACGTCGAGGTCCGCGCCCGCGACGATAACAAGCACGTGGTGGACTGGGGAGAAACGTACGTGGATGTCCAGCCGGAAATCTCCATTCGGGCACTTGCGCTGTCGGACGATACGCCATCCATCGGCGACATGATGAAGGTAACCGTATCCTACGCTGAAGCCGTGCCGGACAAGCACAGGCTGAAAATGCTGGTCGAGGATGTTTACGGACGCATTTTTTATGAGAAAAACCATACCGGTTTGCCGGGAACTCTGAACATAACGATTCCGGATACGTCCTGTTCACTATACAACTATGCGGTCGCGCAGCTTTTTGAAAACGACACTCTCGTTGATGAAAAAAGAATCGCCTTCACGATTCCGGACAATGTCGAAGAAGAAGACATCTACCTCCTTGTCTGGGCCATGCATATCAGGGGTAATTGGCGGGAACGCCAAATGTATCGCATGATGAAAGATGCCGGCGTAGATGCTTTGACGCATATGTGGCGGGGCAAAGACCGGGGATGGCCGGTGGCGGAAGCCGGATTACGCCTCGTTCCCCAGGCAACACACTTTAAACGACTGACCCTCCCGGATCATCTTTTCAATGAAGATTGGATTGCCGGTCAGACACAGGCATCCATAGCGACCGCAAGTCAATTTGGGCGTTTTGGCCCTCTGGCCTACACGCTCGGATGCGAAAACTTTGTTGACGGCGAAAAAGACCCACGCGGACGATTTTTCGATGGTGAATCCGTGTGGGGACCCTTCCGTAACTATCTGAAATCAGTCTATGGATCCATCGAAAATGTCAATTCGCAGTGGGAGAGTCGTTTCGAATCCTGGGAAGATATTCGGTTTGAGAACGAAGCATCCATGCTCGCGCGTCCGGACAACCCGTCACCGTGGGTGGATTTCAGAATGTTCGTCTCCCACCGCTATATCGGGTTGCTGCAAAAGATGCGTGCAACTATTCGCGAGAAAGACCCCGGTGCGATGGTGGGCATGGACGGCATGGAACATATATCCAGCTACGACGGATACGATTGGTGGGCGATCTCGCGCAACTTTGATATGCAAAACACGTACGCCTACTATTTCGCTTCGTGCGGCTTCCCGAATAAGCTATTTAACGGACATGCCATTCGCTCGTTCGCGCCGCGAACAAATTTGCGCGGCTGCTGGATGAACTGGGTCCAACTGGGACGCGAAATACCGTACGTCTCCTGGACCATGCTTTTCTCGGGCTTTAACAGCATCTGGTGGTGGGAGGCGCTCTGTCTGGGGTATGAGGCAGAGGCATTCGACTGGCACTATCAGCCGACGCCCGCGTTCCGGCAAATCATGGAACAGGTCGCCGAAATGAAACAAGGCGCCGCAACTCTTCTGGCACACAGTCAGCCGGAGAAACCGAAAGTCGCCGTACATTATTCGGAGAATAACTGGCATGCCAGCACGCTCTCATCCCGCATCGGCAACCACATAAATTGTCTTGGAGAACAGAACGATTTGTGGTTCGACCCCGCCTGGCGACCACGCCGTCACAGACATGCCGGCGAAGAAAGTCAGGCGTTTGCGGACATCTGGAAAGATGCACCCCGAGTCGGACATTACGCGGCGGCAACCCGAAACGCAGTTACCGTGCTGAACGACCTGAGCGTACCGTTCAACCTGGTGTCCCGCCGACAGATCGAGGCGGACGGACTCAATGATTACAAAGTACTGGTCCTGCCGTTTGTGGAATCACTGTCCGACCGTGAAGCGGAAAAAATCACTGCATTCGTAAACAACGGCGGAACAGTCATTGCCGATTACCGATGCGGTATCCGTGACCTGCACGGCAGACTGCGTCCGCGGGCCGCCCTTGACAAGATCTTCGGGATCACGCAAACCGCCCCGTTCACTCCCCGCAAAGAACCGACCATGAACATCATCGACGGTGTTTATCCCTGCCATACAACCAGCTTCTTCTCGCAGAACATTGAACTGGAACAGGGACGTGCCAACGGAGTTAACCAACACGGCGATCCTGTTCTTGTCCGCAACCGATTCGGCAAGGGTACCGGAGTGTTTCTTAATTTTGATCTGTACAGATATTTCGACCTGCGCAGGCGGGACGAAGAACACATGCTTCGTGAACTGTTCGGCAGACTCTTGACGGGCGTGACGCTGGACCGACGTCCCATGCTTGAAAAAGGAATCCCGGCGGGGCATACACGCGTGTTCCGTTATTCTGATGGACCGGCACGGTATCTGGGCGTCTTACGCGATCCGTCCGGGACCGATCGTTCGGGCTGGGAAGTGAGCGTTCCTCTTGAAACCGCGTCGCATGTGTACAACATCCGCACTCGCGAATATCTCGGCACTATTTCGGAGCTGAAAATCACTCTGGAAGCCGGCATACCGGCGTGTTTCGCCTGCCTCCCGTACAAGGTAGGAAAAGTTACCGTAGACGGCGCGGAAAAGGTGTCGCGTGGTGAAACCGCTTCGTTTACGGTCGCAGTGAATGCACCGGAGGGCTCTCCGGTTTGCAATCATGTTGTTTTCTGTAGGATCACGGATCCCGCGGGTGATGAACGGTCGTACTTCTCACAAACTTTATACTGCAGCAACGGCAAAGGTGAACTCCGGATACCCATTGCATTCAACGACCCGGCGGGGCATTGGAAACTTGAGATCCGGGAAGTCGTTTCGGGTGAATCGGAAACATTCAGCTTTGAGGTCGAGTAAACTCAAGAAATCGCGTGAATCAACATGAAGCGGATTATCGCCCTCATTATTTCACTGTGCCTGGCGACGTCATCGGACGTGGACGCAAACGAGACAACCGCACCGTTTGCAGTGCCCAGTCCCGGCACAAGTTTTCTCTCCATGGATGTCTATGATAGCGCGGAACCGGTGAACCGCAAAGTCATGGGGGTCTGCATGATTTATCCTCCTTTCGACGAAACATTCACGGATTTCTGGAAGGGGACCCTTGACGGGACCAGCGCACACCATTGGATGAACGGCAATTTTACGGAAACAGCCATGCCGCCGGCACGAAAGCGCACGTCCTTCGCTTTCTGCAAGCACCTGAACATCCGCCAAATCAACCTTCTTCCCCTCCACTCCAAAATCAGGCGGAAAGCACGGTACGTATCGGAATTGGACAACAATCTCGAGCCTGCTCATCACCCGGATACAGTCGCAAAGGGTGTGAGCGACTTCTATGAGTTTGTTAAAAACGACTATTTCGAAAACGAGTATCTCGATCTTGCTTACGGCGTGTGGGACGAACCGCAGTTCCCACAGAAAGGCGCATGGGAACCCGAAGACATGGCGCGCTACGTCATGGACATTTCCCGTGCTCTCCGTGCCTTGAACCCACAGATCAAAATCGCACTGCCCCTGCATCTGGGTGATGTGGAGTGGAATCGCCGCGCCATGCAGACCATTGCACGGGAAAACATCGAACTTATCGATTTCGTGAAGTTCCATCCGTTCGATTTCACCTGGATCGGTGCTCAGAAGAAGATGGGCTCGTATTACGCCCGGGTGTCCGCCGCGGAACGCCAACGTACCGCCATCCGAAAGCAGGTACAGGCAGCGTTCGAGCTTGGCCAGGGACGCTGGCCCATGGTCGCCGCCGCCTGGGTGATCCATTCGGAAGACTATCGGTATGATTTCTACACGACTACGGACATGGCCGCCGCAATCAATATCGCGGGGATGTTCGGGGTTTTTTGGGAAGAAAACGTGGCATCGGCTCAGTATTTCCAGTTACGCGGAAGGGGAGATGGTCATTTCAGTCTCGCCGCGCAGACAGACGAAGGAATCCGTATGAACCCCACCGGACACGTCTTCTCGCTCTACGGAAACTATTTCCGAGGGGATCGCGTGAATACCTCCCTTGAGGCACCCAGTTATCGGTATCCGGATGCCGATATCCAAGTACCGGTGATAATCGCACACGCGGCCTATGACGAAGAAAACAAACGTCTTGCACTGTTTCTGACCAACCGCCACCTGAGTGAAGCCGCCCCCATGGAGGTCCGCGTAGACCGGTTTCGACCCGCCGATGCTGCAACCCTTATTACGCTCACTGCGCAAGGAGACAAACTGCTGGAGCCCCACGTTTCATCGGAAACTCTCACATTGCCGCGGGGAGCCGATCCGGCCTTTACAGTCGTATTACCGCCGCACAGCGTGAACGTCCTGCTGCTGAAAGGGGAAAAAACGGTCAGCGGGCATGATCTTTTTGACGGACAAATGCACTTTGTAAAGGAATGGCGCGTAGAGGAAGTGTCACGTCTGCCGGAAGGCAAAGCCGCTGATGACCTGAAAAGCACCCTCCCCGCGTCCGAGCCGGATACCGCGGTAACACTGCATGCCGACTCAGGTGGCTTTGTTAACCTTGCCAGTATGCTTGAACTCACTGGCCAGATTCACCAACTGGAAAGAGGATTCCAGTCCCGGTCGCGGTGCTGGGTGTTCAGTCCCGTTGAACGAGAACTGGAGCTCAGCTTCGGTGTACATGCCAGGGGGAAGGTCCTGTTAAACGGCACGGAAATAGTCGCCGTAACCAGTAAGACCTACAGCCCCGATCCGGATACGCATCGTTCGAACGTTCTTCTGAATGCTGGTTGGAATCTGCTGGAAGCCCGTGTAATCAGCGATGCGCGGGGAATGGGATTTTGGACGGCGATTGAACAAACGGGGGATTTGCAGTTCAGCGCTGCCGCGCAAAAGCCCGACTGGCCTGAAGAATGGTGTGTTGTTGCCGAGCGCGCAACCTACGTGAATTCCGCGGCGGGATTAAGGGACCAATCGCTCTGGAAACGCGATTCGCTCGAACTTTCGGACACCCCCGGCATCACGCGCCGCGCGTTCATTGCCTGGCCTAAAATGACCCTTCCGGAGGAACTCGAAAAACATGACCTGACCTGCCGGATCGTTCTCGTCAGAGCGTACCGCAAAGGCGAAGGAAAGGTCTGGTTGCGGCCAATTACCGAAGACTGGGAAATGTCTACCGTCAGTTTTAATCGGCAGCCATCCCTGGGAGAGGTTGTTCCGATGCAACAGAATGTGGAGCAGAAAAAATGGGTGTTTGCGAGCCCTCAAATACGAGAACTCATTCTGGGTTGGATAAGCGGGAACAATCATGGCGTTGCGGTGGAAAGCGATGTGTCCCGATATGCCGCATTCGAATCCGCGCCGCGTATCGAATTCACGTGGCGCGATTGATGTGCCACGTGCAACATTTGGGAGGGTAGCGTTAAATGAGAGACCAAAAGACGGCG
>JAIPIM010000198.1 GCA_021734725.1 Minisyncoccota bacterium
CAACGTATTACGGGTCCGGGAAAACATCGACTCATACGAGGACCCCGGGCCATACAGTTTCCCCGAGGGGTCCGTTTCCTACAAGGCAACGGCCGAAGAGATGGCACGCGACGGCATCCACGTCAATATGGTCGAGGACAGGGCAGCCGATGGTGCAACCGGCCACATGCACAACCACAAATGAGGATTAGGGAGATTGTCTGACTGGGCCGATCGGTTGAAGACCGCGCCGGTCCCCAGCGGTGCAATATCACACGCTACGGCACGGAGCAGAAAGCGAAACGCTCGAGGGAAATGCTACGATTTGCCGGTTGTAAAGGGTACGCGAAATGCAAAGGAATCGATGCCTGGGGGTACAATGTCACGATGCTGATCGCCACAGACAAACGCGTGTATCACGTCTCGCCTGACGTTGCAGGCGGAACGCCGGAGTCGCTCGGTGAACGGGATCGCATACAGGCAGTCACCCAAAGCAGATTATTGGGTGCAGTTGCCACCACGGGCGGGCGTATAGAATGCTGGCGTAACGCAGCACAGTATTTCAGCCTTGAGATCGACATTCAGGAGAAGATCACTTCTATGCTTGTCCTGGACGCCAATCTTCCGGTCCTGCTTATCGGCACTGAACCTCCACACATCTGGATCCATATCTCTGATGGGTTCCCTGCCTATACGCAGGGCAACATCAACACACATCATGTGACATTCGCTTGAAACTCAGGGTCTGCGTAAACTAACTTATTGATGTGCAATGGGATGAGTTGGTGTATGTTATGCCTCACGTTAACAGCATTGAGTCCGATCTCATGGTGGATCCCCTGGTATGGAACGCTGGTTGCACACCGTCACCTCAATTGAGAGTTGCAAACAGTTACTGACGAGGACATATTCAGGTCAATGCCGGGTGCCATCCAAGCCGACCGCGAGCAGCGACTGTTCAATCGTATTCTCGGCGATTTTTTGCGTGACTGCCCAAAACTCACTGCACGGTCAATCGGGCCGGATGCCCCGGTCCAGAGATAAGGGCTGAAACAGTCGGTTAAGGATCAACCCGGAGTCGACTCACTGGGCGGATTCGAAGGAGAACACGGCAATGGGTACAAACAATCGCCGTCGCGAGCACGGCGTCATTGATGAGTCGAGCGTACGAACCGTTGGGATGGATCCTGTCCAGGCGCGGCACGTGATCCGGGAGGAAGAGGACTTGAAGTATCCCTTGCTTCCTTCCAGCCTGCAACCGCCCGTCTGCCGCGTTCATGTGGCTGACGACTCCATCGGCACACTGGCCAATGGTCTGGGCGCCAACTGGCCGGCAGTCGGTCAGGGCGAACAAGCCTATCCACGCAATGACGACGAGGATGGCTGGCGAAAGGTCTTTGCCGGGATGACGGACGCCGGCGTCAAATGGGTTCGATTCTGGCTGGATCCTGCCGGGGTGGTTGAGCAAGGTAGAGCGGTTGGTGAACACCGGCTCCTGCAGCGGCTGGATCGCCTTCAGGAATGGGCGGTTGAGCAGGATGCGACCATCATGCTGGAGTTGTGCCGGATCCCGGAGGACTTCGTGCGGGACGCCATACACGACGCGCCTGCCGATCCGATACGCTACGTACGCGACTACGTTGTGCCGCTGGTCACCCATGTCATGCGCGAACGCCGGTGCGACCGCATTCGGCAGTTGTGCCTGTTCAACGAACCTTTCAATGCGGATGTGACTCCATACATTTTCTTCCCGCCCGACGGACAGGATCCGCTGAGGTATTACCTCGAAATCCACGAAATACTGCGTGCGGCTTTGGATGCCGCGAGCCTGAACGACATCGGTCTTATCGGGCCGAACACCGCGAACCTGTTTCAGCGGCATATCGAGATGTTCGAGGACAAGGGCCTGGCCGAACGCGTAAAAAATACGTTCACTGAATTGGACTGCCATATGTGGCGGATGCGTTTCGATTATTATCCACCTTCAAAACGCTGGCCGGGGTATCCAATGACCGAGGGGATTGAACGGTATCTCAAGCCCACGCTGGCGGCCTCAAGGCGCTTGGGCAAGCGGCTGAGCCTCACTGAGACCGGTGCGATGTATTTCAACGAGAGTCCGACCACCGACCGCACTACCCGGCACGATGCCTTTTTGGTGAGTGCCGAGGAAATAGTACGCGCCATCAATGTCGGTGTCTCGGGGGCCCTGGTATGGTCCTTTGTCAACTCCGGATGCGTTGACGGCCAATGGGGGTGGGTCGGCACCCGAGAGCGCGGCTTTGCTCCGGTCGACAACCTGTTGAATGGATACACTGTTTTAATGAAGCATCAGAAGGTGGGCGCGGCAATTCATCCGTGTACCGTCGCAAGATCGGACTTTGCCCCGTTTATCAGCGCCGCCGCGATCGTCTCCAAGGACAAAGAAATGACGCTCTGGCTGGTTAACGACCATCCTGTGGAGAACATTTGCGTGGAAGTATGGATACCGAAGGAGTGCGGTCGGGGTCCCCTGCAGGTATTCCGCAAAGGATTCGCACCTGAGCTGCAGGTCCTGGACCCGCTCGCGGCCGAGGATGTCATGTCGCTGACACTGCCCGGCATGTCTTTGACGACGGTGACGACGCTGGGCGGCAACAAAACTTGACGCAACCGAAACAAAGGAGATGGAAAGTATGGAATTTTGGTTTTCAGTCCATGACATTGCATTGCTTGCGGCGGAAGTCGAGTCCAAAGGCGCTGAATTTTACGGTCGTCTCACCTCCGTGACGGAAGATAAGCGAGTGACCGATCTCTGTAGCTTCTTTGCTGAGCAGGAAAGGCAGCATGAGTCTGCATTCCGTTCAATGGCGGAAGGCCACGATTCCACCGAGAGCCGGCCGTACTCAGTGGATATACGCAAAATGCTGGAAACGTCCCTGGGCAAACTGAGCGATTTTCTCAGCGATCCAAGTCCGCGGGCAGGCCTCGTTGATGTGTTTGAAGTCCTGTCACTTGCGGAAGATCTGGAGACAACGTCGATTAAGGTTTACACAAACATGCTTCAAGCATATACGGAAACCTTTTCCCACATCATTGGCCGGTTACTCGAAGAAGAGCGAGAACATCTGCGGAGCATTCACAAGCTTCAGCACGAGATCCGCGCAACGAACGGCGCGATGGATGCTGACTGACCTTGTCACGAATCTTGCCTGTCTCTCGCGCGCAGTCAGTACGTGGAATGGATCACCGGTTCTTCCCACCATTTAGCGCGAAACATCATCCAGGCCAGGATTGCGGCCATCACATTGGATATGGCCATGCCGGTGTAAATACCCAAGCTTCCCCAGGCCAGCGCAAACCCAAGCATCCAGGCGAGCGGCAACCGCAGAATCCATTGTCGGAAAATAGAGAAGATCAGGAGAGGCCGTGTGTGGCCGGAGCCGATGTAAACGGCAGTCAGGATCATCAGCATATTGAAGAAAAAGCTCGAGACCGGCACAATCAGGAAAAAACGACGCGCCTCCGCCGTCACGCCCGGATCGCTGATGAAAAAGCGCGCGATTGTATCTCCTTTCAGCGTCACGGCGACATATGGCAGGACCATAAGTGCCGCGAAAAGAGCGAGCGCCAGTAGAATCGTTTTCCTCGCCAGAGAAGGTTTTCCAGCTCCCAATGCCTGGCCCACAATTGGCGCCGCCGCCATTCCCATGCAATGAGCCGGGACGCTCAGGAAGTGCGTAATCCTGAACCCTATGGCAAACGCGCCGATCACATTGGCCCCCAATGAATTGATCATCACCTGAAAGGCCATGAACCCGAGTGAATTACTACTCATGTTGGCGCCGCCCGGTAGACCTATACGGAAGATGTGCCGCAACAGCTTACGTCGCGGCTTAAGGTCCGACAACCTTAGTTTCAACCCCGCCCGTCCGCGCACAAACAGCAACCAGGCACTGATGCATGCGGTCAAGGTGGCGCCGACCACTGACGCGATCGCGGCCCCGTTTGCCTCCAGAGCCGGCAGGGGACCGATACCAAAAATAAGCATGGGATCGAGTATGAAATTGATAAGATTCGATATACCCGTAACAATGACAACCGTATGTGTGTCGCCTAACGCACGCAGTACCTGAGAATAGGCAATATGGAACGACATCAACGGTAACCCGATCATGAAAATGCGCAGATAACCGCCGGCCTGGGCAACCACTTCCGGCGGCACTTGAATGAGCTCAAGCAATCCGTCCGCGTAAATTATGATCGGAACAACAAAGATAATGGTAAGCCCACTGAGCACCAGAATCAGCTGCCCGGCCGCAATATCGGCTTCGCGGTACTGTTTCGCGCCGACATGTTGTGCAACCAGCGACGTTCCCGCAGCACCAAACCCCATTCCGAATGACACGGCCATAAAAATGAACGGCATGCTGACGCCGGGCGCTCCGAGAGCTTCTTTGCTCAATCGTCCAAGCCAGAACGCATCGATAATGTTATAGAGATTGTGCAAGACCATTCCGACAGCCATGGGCGCGGCCATACGAAAAAGGGTCCACAGCAGCGGCCCCTGTGTTAGGTCGCGTTTCTGCTGGGTCGGTTGGGTAGGTGGTTCTGACATGTTGGTAGGATAACGTCTTATTTATGAACGAAAACAGCTTGGCGGGTGATTTCAAAGAAATCCGCGGCAAACTTGCATTCAATGCATTCTTATATATGCTATTACTTTAAAGCCATTGTGGGAGATCGTACTTTTCAGGCCGGTACAGAGACGCTGATAGAGGATTGCCAAAAGGGGTTTTCTTGCGCTTCACGGGCCGAAGTTCCGTCCCCAACGGGGACAAACATGTATAGCGAAGGGTTGAAAACCCTGGAAATGTACGGGGTATAACCCCCATATTCCGTCCCTGAAAGGGACTCACATGCATCACGTTTGTCCCTTTCAGGGACTAACATATATAACATGAAAAACGTTGATTACCAGGGACTTCGTCCCTTCGCTCAGCATGTGAGTCCCCTTTGGGGACAAGCAGCAAACCCTTTTCGCATAGGGTCTAGCAAGAGTCTGAGACGATGATGAAAGGAGACATTACGAGCATGACAAAACCCGCTCACCCAGTTCATGCATACAGCGACGATGCATCGGACGTCGCGGCTCTCGAACCGGCCGCCGAACCGGTGCCGCCACCAACCGACGCCTGGAATGACGGTACAACTGCCGCTCCTCATGAAAACGAAAGGGATCCTCTCCCTCGTCATAACACGACCGAAAGTCGGACGCTTAACCCATCCCATGTTCAGCGTACGTTGCACAACACCTTCGGTTTCTCTCAGTTCCGTCCCAACCAGGAGAGCATTATCCAGGCCATCCTGGAACGGAAAGACACGTTGGCGGTCATGCCCACGGGCAGCGGAAAATCGCTGTGCTATCAGCTGCCGGCCTGCCTTCTGCCGGGAACATGCGTAATTGTCAGCCCACTGATTTCCCTGATGAAGGACCAGGTGGACGCGGCGGGCGCCAACGGTTTGCGCGCGGCCTGCTGCAACAGTTCTCAAAAGGCGTCCGAACGCAACCGGGTGTTACGCGGACTGGAAGCCGGCGATCTGGATATGGTGTACGTGTCCCCCGAACGCCTGAGCATGGACGCATTCTTCACTGGACTCAAACGCTGCGACATCAGCTTTTTCGCCATTGACGAAGCGCACTGCATATCCGAATGGGGACACGATTTCCGCCCTGATTATCTCTGTCTGGGTGACGTGGTCAGCAACTTTCCCGATGTCCCGATAGCCGCGTTTACCGCGACCGCCACCTGGGATGTTCAGACCGACATCGTTGCGCGTCTCCGCTTGCGTTCGCCGCATATTGTCCGTGCATCCTTCGACCGTCCCAATCTTTTTTATGAAGCCATTCCAAAAGAGAACGTCGGTGCCCAGATTCTCGAGTTCGTGCGAGCCCGACCTGACGAAGCCGGTATCGTCTACCGAGCCACGCGTAAGGCAGTTGAAGATACGGCGGCGATGCTCGTGCGCGCCGGCATCCGTGCTCTTCCTTATCATGCCGGTCTCGAAAATAACGTGCGTAACAACCATCAGGAGATGTTTAACCGCGATCGTGTTCAGGTGGTCGTTGCAACCATCGCGTTCGGCATGGGCATAGACAAGTCGAATATCCGATTTGTCATTCATGGGGACCTTCCCAAGAACCTGGAGAGTTATTACCAGGAAACCGGTCGGGCCGGGCGTGACGGGGAACCGGCGCAGTGTACACTGTTCTACGCTGGTCAGGACACGCTGAAAATCCGCTACTTTATAGACCGGATGCAAAACGAAGACGAACGCAAGAGATGCCTGGATAAACTCTATGACATGGTGACGTTTGCGTCCGTTAACGCCTGCCGGCGGCACCAATTACTGGCGTACTTCGGAGAAACTCTTGACTCCGGGAATTGTGGACATTGCGATGTCTGCTGCGGCCACGTGGAGCGGGTTGACGCAACACGGGATGCACGGATTGTCATGTCAGCAATAGCGCGAACCGAAGAGCGTTTCGGTGCCGGAATGATCGCTGACATTGTTCGCGGCGCCGACACCAACCGGATTCGCCAATGGGGTTTGAATCAACTCAGAACCTACGGAAAAGGGGAGCACGAACCAAAGAAATACTGGCGGCATCTGATTGACGAGCTTGTCGCTCAACAGTGCCTCCGTCGCGGCAACGACCGTTATCCAACGCTGTCGTTGACTGCCAGGGGGAGAAATGTACTGTTCGGTAAGGTCCCCTTTCATGCCACTAAAACCATTGAACAGAAAAAGAAGGACACACAGAAGCACTTGGACCGTCCCGGCAATACCGAGTTGTTCGAACGGTTGCGGCAACTGCGTCGCGAGCTGGCGGAACAACAGGACGTGCCGCCGTTTGTCATCTTTTCGGACCGTTCATTACGTGAAATGACTCAGCTATTCCCCACATCCGAACGGGAAATGCGTGCTGTCACCGGAGTGGGGGACACGAAATGGCGGGCGTATGGAGAGGCTTTCAGCAATGTTATTTCCGACTTTCTCGAAGCGCATCCGGACGTCACACCACCCGGTCCGGTCAACATCGCAACACCCGATCAGTCGGCTGACTGCGCGGATCAACCTTTGAGTGAAACTTATGAACACACCTGGCATCTGCTTCAGAACGGCCTTACACCCGCGGAAATCGCCGACCGGCGCGACCTAACAGAAAGTACAGTAACAGGACATATAGAACGTCTCATGGAAGTTGGGCGAGCGATTGATATTACGACATTCGTCTCCGCGAACAAGCGCGCCCACCTCAAGGCACTGTTTCAACAAACCGAGTCGGAACTGCTGGCCCCCGTCGTTAAAGCCTCGGGCGACACCGTCACTTACGCGGAAGCCCGCCTGGTGCGTGCATGGCTGCGCACGCGTGAACGTGAAAATGATGGACAACAAGATTAGAGCACCGCCCCGTACTGTGGAACAAAGGCTAAAAGCGACCAGCATGAACAGTAAGGTCCGTGAACTCCGACAGGCCTACTCTGACGTTTCCTCGAAAAGTTCGCGCAGTTGCTCACGCTCCACGTGTTCCTCAAC
>JAIPIM010000199.1 GCA_021734725.1 Minisyncoccota bacterium
ATTTCGTTACTGAACTGGATTATGTCCAAGCCTGTTTGCTGGGCAGGCAATGCGGGCTCCTGGTCTCTGTAAGCGCAATACACCCGGGGCACTCGCTGGCGCTTTTCGAGGCCGGACAGACCGGTGACAGCGACCGCTTGCGCGCAATGCTGTCCGATCTGAGCCGAATACGCGAGCAGGCGATTGCGACGGGGATCAGGTCGAACGGCCACATGGACGGTACATTCGATAAACTCTATGCCCGCTTGTTCGATCCCGATTTTCCGCTGCGGCTGCAGTCCCCCTACGAAGGCAGCAGGTCCGCTGAATTCGATGCGTTCGTTCAATGGTTGAAAACCGAATACCCACAGTGGGTGCGTGCGTAGGGGCCTAGGTGTGTGGGTATGTGGGTATGTGGGTATGTGGGTATGCGGCGATGTACCCCCATACTCCCATACTCCCGTACTCCCATACTGCGATGTATGTGAGTGTGTGGGTATGTGGGTGTGTGAGTATGTGAGTGTGTGGGTGCGCTGCGATGTACCCCCATACTCCCATACTCCCATACTCCCATACTGCGATGTATGTGGGTGTGTGAGTGTGTGAGTGTGTGGGTGCGCTGCGATGCGTGTCCAACAGGCTTGACCATGTAGAAGGGAACATCCGATGTTTGACTTGACGGGAAAGACAGTCTTAGTTGCCGGTGGCGCCGGCTATCTTGGGCAGCCCATTTGCACCGGTCTCGCGGAGCAGGGTGCGTCCGTGGTTGTGGCGGATATGGCCGGGGAACGTGCCCGCCAACTGGTTGCGCAAATTCGGGAAAAGGGAGGGAGCGCGGAAGCCGTGGCATTGGATGTCGCGGACCAGGTCTCCAGCGAAGACACCGTCAAAAAGACGGTGGATACGTACGGTCGGCTGGATGTGTTGGTGAACGCCACATTCGCTTCTATCGGCAAGCGGGTCGAGGACCTGACCGCCGAGGAATTCGACCGGACGAACAGAATTAATCTAACCGGCGCGTTCATTCTTGCCCGGGCCGCCGCGGACGCCATGCCTTCCGGGGGCAGTATAATCTTTTTCTCGTCCATGTACGGCCGTGTATCGCCGGATCCTCGAATCTACCACGCGCCCATGAATCCTAATCCCATCGAGTACGGCGTGGGCAAGGCAGGCGTTATCCAGATGGCCAAGTACCTGGCCGTTTACTGGGGGCCGCGCGGTATTCGCGTAAACGTTGTTGCACCGGGACCTTTCCCCAATCCGGATGTGCAAGCCGGCCACCCGGATTTCATCTCGCGACTTGCGGACAGGGTCCCCCTCGGACGCATTGGACGTCAGAACGAGATGGCGGGAACGATTGTGTTCCTGGCTTCGGATGCCTCCACCTATCTTAACGGCGCAACCATCGGCGTTGACGGCGGCTGGACGGCGTGGTGAACAAGTGACAGTTTGACGGAAGGATGACCCATGGGAATCTACATTGATAACGTACGAGCGGTTTTCCCGGAAGAGCGTATTGTTTCGACAACGATCCGTCTGGATGACGGGAAAGTAGTTGCCATCGGCGATCCGTCGCCGCATGCCGATGACGAGGTGGTACATGGGAAAGGGCGCCTGCTGACGCCTGGGCTCATCGACATGCATGTCCACGGCATTATGCACAGTCGATTTGACGGGGGTCCCGATGAACTTCTTGCCGGCGCCGAGGCGTTCGCGCGTTTTGGAACCACAACAGTTCTGCCCACCGCGGTTCCCAAGCGTGGAGCAACTACGCTGAACAATCTTGAGGCACTGGCCGGGGCACTCGAACGCGTGACCAAGGTTAATATGCCGGGACTCCACCTCGAGGGGCCCTTCATGGCGCTTCCCGGCGCGGGGTGCGACGTTGTGCCGGGGGATCTCGGGTTGCTTGACGAATTGCTTGCGGCATGCCGGGGACGCGTTCAAGTGATGTCGCTCAGTCCCGACACCCCCAATATTCTGCCGGTGATCGAACGGTTGCGGGAAGAGGGCATTGTTCCTTTCGTAACGCATACGGCGGCAACACTTCAGCAAACACAAGCGGCGATTGCGGCCGGCGCTCGGCATGCCACTCACTTCTACGATGTTTTTCCCGTGCCTCCCGCAACGGACGGCGGTGTGCGGCCCGTCGGTACTGTCGAAGCATTCTTGGCGAACCCGGATGCCACGGTCGACTTTATTGCCGACGGCTGTCATGTCGATCCGATTGCCATTCAACTTGCGGTGCGTGCCAAAAGTTGCTTGTCCGTAGCCATTATTACAGACGGCAATGTCGGTGCCGGCCTGCCTGCCGGTGAATATCCGACGCCCTGGGGGTACCCTGTTCGGGTTGAACCCGGAAACGGAGCACGGATCGCCGATCCTGACCATCCGAGTTTCGGGCTGCTGGCAGGCAGTGCGCTGACCATGAATGTAGGTATGGCCAATGTTCTTGACTGGCTCGACGAACCGCCGGAGATGGTCTGGGCCATGGGGACAACGACGCCCGCCCGTATTGCCGCCCTTCCCGACAAGGGAAGCCTGGCGGTTGGCGCGGACGCGGATGTGGTGTTGTGGAACGACGACCTGAACGCGGCACGGACGTGGGTTAAGGGAGAGCAGGTTTACAACGATCCCGAGGAGTGTTGATGTGTTGTGCTCAAACAGGGTCATGAAGCCGAACGAACGTGTGAAAGCCGTGTACCGTGGACAGACGCCCGATCGGGTGCCGCTCATCCTCGATCTGTCGCACTGGTACAAAAAAACCATGGATGTACCGTTCAATCTGGCGGGCTTCAGCGAGGTCGAACAAGGGCTGGTCGAGCTTCATAAGAAAGTCGGTGCGGTATCGTATGTGGAGATGGGCGGCTTTTATACTCTCTATTCAGAGGATCCTGAAGTCAACCTCGAATCCAGTACGGACCAAGGAGTTTTTCGCACGAGCATTACGACGCCGATAGGAGAGCTGCATGAGGAACGAGTGTTCAATCCGGTAAGCTATTCCTACGGTATCAGGAAACACTTGGTTGAATCTACGGAAGACTTTCCCATCGTCGAATTTCTGATGGATCGCCTGCGGTGCCGTCCACGATGGGAGTTCTATCACGCGTGGCAGGAGGCCCTGGGGGATCTCGCGTATCCCTATGCCCAGCTGCCATATTCAGGCTCCGGATACTTGATCGCACGCTATATGGGCGTGGAGAATACGATCTATGCAGTATACGAGGAACCCGAAAAAGTGCAACGCCTGATCGATGCGGTCAACGCATGTAACCTGCGGATTCTCGACACGATTCTCGACGGCCCGTTCGAGACTCTGATCATCAGCGATAATTACGACAGCACGGTTCAAACACGCGACTTTTTCGACCGTTATGTTCGGGACTACTATACCGAAGTAGCGAAAAGACTTCACCAAAACAATAAGTATCTGGCAGTGCACGTGGACGGTGAAAGCCGAGGCATCCTGCGCTGGCTGGCGGAATGCCGAGTTGACTGCGCGGATGCACTTACGCCCGCCCCCATGTTTGCTCATACTCCTGAGGAAATGCGCGAGGAGGCGGGTGCGGATCTGATACTTTCCGGCGGGATTCCCGCAACGGTTTTCGGCCCGAGTACTTCGGATGAGCAGTTTACTGAATGTGTTAAGCGCTGGCTGGATACGCGTCTTCAATCACCGAGGCTTCTGCTGGCTGCCGGCGACCAGGTGCCCACGGATGCCCCTTTCCATCACATTGCGATGCTTCCGGAACTGATTGAGAAGTATGGACGGTACTGAACCCAAAAGAATCAAAGGAAAAGGAAATCACGGATGGATACACCACGCATGCGACCGAGCCGCGTCCTGGCCAAACTCCGAGCCGGTGAGGTGGCAAATTGTTTCAAGCTGAATTTGGCCGATGTGCGCGCAACGGAGATCGCCGCGATGGCGGGCTTCGACTGCCTCTGGACCGGTATGGAGCACATCGGCAACGACTTAACGGTCATTCAACATCAGATCCTGGCGGCAAAAGCCCACGGAGTGGACACGTTGTGCCGAGTTCCTCGCGGCAGCTACAGTGATTACATTCGTCCGCTGGAATTGGACGCGGCCGGTATCATGGTCCCGCACGTTATGGGATTGGAAGATGCCAAAAATGTGGTGCGCATGACGCGATTTCACCCAGTTGGCCGGCGCGCCGCGGATGGCGGTAACGCCGACGCGGCTTATTGCCAGGTCCCGTTTGTCGACTACATCGAACAGGCTAATCGGGAACGGTTTGTCATTCTGCAGATTGAGGATCCGGAGCCGCTTGAGGAACTTGAGGCAATCGCCGATCTGCCGGGGTACGATATTCTGCTGTTCGGCCCCGGTGATTTCAGCCATTCCATCGGCGCCCCCGGGCAAATGGATCATCCGGACATCGCACGAGCACGCGAGCGTATCGCGACCGTTGCCCGTAAGTACGGCAAGTTCGCGGGCACGGTAGGGGCCCCTTCGCGGAGACAATCTCTGATTGACATGGGGTACTCCTTTCTCAGCCTCGGCGCCGACGTCGTCGGGCTGACCCAGTATTGTCGCGAGATCGCCAAGGCGTGCGGGGTGTGAGTGCCTGGGTGCGGTGCGATGTACTCCCACACCCACAAACTCCCATATTCTCATACTGCGATGACGGAGTGTGGGAGGCAGTTCCACCCGGCCACCGCGTCGAGGCAGGCTGGCAGGAACAGACGCCGAGTACTGAACAGTCACGGACATCGAAAAGGCACACAAGCCTCAAAAAGACATAAGACCCTCAAAAAAAAACAGGGAGGCAAAGAAAAATGACCGTTATGGATATGTTTAAACTGGACGGCAAGGTTGCGTTAATCACCGGCGGCGCCGGTTTGTACGGGCGTCAAATTGTGCGAGCCGTGGCGGAGGCCGGTGCACGCACCTATATCGCAAGCCGTAATCTGGAAGCACTGGAAAAAGTGGCGGACGAGCACCGGGCGGAGGGGCACGATGTTCGCGCGTTGCGGGTGGACCAGGCGGACGAAGCGTCGATTATGGCTTTGCGCGACGCCATTCAGGACGAAAACGATGCACTCGATATCCTCGTTAACAATGCGGTGGCCCGTCCGGTGAAGGATGGCTACTTCAGTGACGCGGAAGCCATCGATACAAGCATGCGCGTGAATGCCACGGGGCTGATTCTTCTGACGCGTGCCATGGGCGAAATCATGGCCGACGGCGGATCCATCGTCAATATTGGATCGATCATGGGGTTGATTGGCCTTGAACCCTTGAACTACCGGGGGACCGATATGAACGGTTGGGCGCCGGACTATTTTTTTCACAAGGGCGGCATGGCCAACTTGACCCGGTTTCAGGCAAGCTACTATGGGCCGCGTGGTATCCGCGTGAACTGTCTGCATCCGGGCGGCCTCTGGTCACCTTCGCATCCCGAGGCGTTTGTCAAGAATTACAGTGAGCGTACGTGCCTCGGACGTCTGGCGAATGACACCGACCTGATGGGCAGCGTCGTCTTTCTCGCGTCCGACGCTTCGGTGTACATCACGGGCGCCAACATCCCGGTCGACGGCGGGTACACCGCAAAATAGTCACTGAGGCCGTGAGAAAATTGGTCAAAAATATAAAGGGATAACCGTGCTTACTCGACCGTTTGCCGATTACGACTTGTCCACCCTGATGCTGGGAACCGTACAGTTTGGGATGCCCTACGGCATTGCCAATGTTACGGGGCAACCGGCGTACAAGGATGTCATCGAAATCCTGGCGGCCGCCATCGAAGGGGGGGTGAACTGCTTCGATACAGCCGCGGCCTACGGAAACAGCGAGGACGTGTTGGGCCGGGCCTTGCGTGAACTCGGCGTGCTTGAACGTGTGATGGTGGTTACCAAGGTGCGTGCATTGACACCTGAGGAACTCGCGGATCCCAGGCGGGCGACTCATGCGATTGAGCAGTCGGTGGCGGATTCCCGTTGTTACCTGGGGATCGATACGCTTCCCGTCGTGTTGTTCCACCGTGAAGCCGACGCCAAGTACTTGCCGGTTCTTGAGGATTTAAAGGCACGCGGCTGGCTGCGCCACGCAGGTGTTTCATGTGACAATACCCCGGGACCAGCGACAACGTTCGCGGAGCAGCCGAATGTGGCGGCGCTTCAGATTCCCGCCAATGCCTTTGATCATAGACATCGTGATGACGGCGCGTTTGCAGCCGCGGAATCACATGGGGTCGGGGTATTCGTACGAAGTGTGTTTCTCCAAGGCTTGATGGTTATGCCGGAGGAAGCGATTCCCGAGGCTCTGAGCGACGTGGTACCCATCCGGCGAAAATTGGCGGTTGTCGCTGCTGAAGGTGGCATAACGCTTCCTGAACTTGCAATTCGCTATATGCTGGCGCTAAAAGGAGTGACTTGCGTGCTCACCGGGGTTGAGACGGTGGAACAGGTTCGCGCGAACTGCGCGATTTTTGCGCATGGACCGCTGGATGCCGAGTCGGTGCGGCAGGTAGATGCCGCGGTGCCGCCGCTGCCGGAACGCCTGCTCACTCCGCGCATGTGGGAGGAGTAGAAAGGACGGTGGTCGGCGGGTGGAACCGCCTCCCACGTTCTTATCCCGGTGCGGCCGGATGTTAAATGTGGGAGGCGGTTCTCCACCCGGCGACCGGCCTTGGAGCCCGGCAGCGATTGTTATCGTTGTCTCCCCAGGTCGTGTCGAGGATGAATGCCGCGGAAACAACACGGGGATATTACATGATTCTTGCTATTGATTTGGGCTCGACGAGCTTTAAAGCCAGCGTCTTCGATGCTTCCCTGGAGTGCGTTGGAGAAGGATCAAGCGAACTTGTTTACCACCACGGTCCCCATGGTGTCATGCAACTTGATCCGGGGCATCTCCGGGAAACCCTCCGGTCAGCTGTCGCGCAGGCGCTGTCGGCCGCCGATGTCACCGCCCTCGGAGCCGTCGCAGTCACGAGTCAGGCCCAGACATTTACAGTGTGCTCACCGGAAGGAGTCGAAAGGGTCCCCTTTATTTCGTGGCTGGACTCCGGGTGTGCTGAATACAATCCCGCCGCCGACGCGTTGCCTGAATTCGCCAGGCACTGCAGTGTCGAACAGTGCATGCCGTCGTTGATGGTTGCCAAGCTGGCGTATCTCCAGGAGCAGTCTGAGGGAACATTCGTGGGAGCGGACGATACGGTGCTGATGCTCCCCGCCTGGGTTGTCCGGCAGATGACGGGTACGGCAGCCGTTGACAAAAATCTGGCGGCAATGTGCTGTCTGTATTCTCTGCTGGAAGACGATTGGTGGAGTGAAGCCTTGCGTGCATGCCGGATCGGCGAGCATAACCTGCCGGCACTGAAAGAGTTGGGTGCGGTTGCCGGGAACACGGGCCAGGGCGCCGCGGCGTTCGGTTTGCCGACAGGGATCCCCGTGGTGTTGGCGGGCAACGATCAGACAGCCGGGGCCTACGGCATAGATGTCCACCGAAAGAATGCCGTACTGATTACGCTGGGAACCGCGCAGGTTGCGTACGATGTGT
>JAIPIM010000200.1 GCA_021734725.1 Minisyncoccota bacterium
CCTGTACGGGCTGTATTGAGACCGAGGCCATTGACTTCCTCGTACAACACCTGCAGTCCGGCGGCTTATGCATCTTCTGCCCCACAATCCCCGTGATCGATTTGGACGGGAACCCTGACCCGCGATTGGCGGATCTGCTGGACGTTCGCCTTACCGAAACTATCCGTCCGGCAGGCGGCCGAATTCTGGATTACGGCAGTCGAGTCGTGGAGTTTGGCGTTGACGACCGGGTTGGCATCGACGGCTGGCTGTTCGCCCACGATTTCCCTGCCGGAAGCGATGTTCTGGCAACGCATGCCGATCATTCTCTGGCAGCCGCAGTCCCGACACAAAAAGGCAAGGCCATTGTAGTTGGTTTCGATCCGGCCTACACATCCGCGGGCACCCAACGGTTCTGGATGGACACACTCAATGGTGCGCTGGGGCTTGAGCCCACTGTCCGGTGCGAAGGCGCCTGGCACCATGCACTCCGGCGGCGGTCGGATACTACGTCCTTCCTGACCGTGATAAACCTCAACGGCACATCGGACTCGAGCCGCCTGATCGTAGACGCGGCAATACCGGACAGTGAGGCAGTCGAACTCGATTTGGAACTCGGCGCGCACGAGGCACGATGCCTGATATTTAACACCAGATTGGGCAAGCACCGGTTGCTCTATACGACCAGCGAACTGACTCCGCTGAACAAAGCACGATCCGTCTTCCGCCTGCGCGGTCATTGCGGGACGTCAGGCGTACTTGCCTTTGCCGAACCGGTTACCGTCGACATCAACGGCCGGTCCATCGCATCGCAAGCAGAGAACGGACACCATATCGTTCGCTATGTGCACGAAAAAACGCCGTCGGTCGCAAGACTAAACACAGAATGAGGTTCAGACATGCGAAAGAAACGACTTTGTCTCGCGCTTGGTGTGGCATTAGCGCCATTCATGCTCACGGCATCAGCTATGGCTGCCGAATCCATCACGCTGTGGACAACCGGTGACGCACTGATGCCGGGATGGGGCCTGTACCCCAACGGCACAAAGTACGGAGGGACCCCTGTGCTCGGAAAGCGTGCGGCCTGGGGAACAGGAAAACTCACATGGGTGGCGGAGTTTCCGGAAACTGGCACATACCAGGTTTGGGTCCGGCGGTATGGCGGGTATGGCCGCGTCATCGTGACCGTCGACGAAGAATCCCTTACCGGCGGAAAAGGCGGTGGCGGCGGCGCCCGCTACGTTTGGCGACACAAAGGCATATCGCGAATCACGGCTGGACAACATCATGTGGACGTGCGGGTTCGCGGAACTATGTTCGACGCAGTGTTGTTCACCACGGACGCCGCATACAATCCGGCGAAGGGACCCCTTCCCGAACCCATCGCGGAACCGAGGGTGGGCGCTCCGCGGGCTTATCGAGATGACAGTAAACTGGAAAACCTCGCGGGCAGCCAGGCTTTTGTTGTGGCCGACGCCAAACCGGGTGTCGTGCACCTCAACGATGCGCTTCCAGACCCCGGCGACTTAATTGAGGAACTGCGGCTTTGGGGCGCTCCAAACCAGTATGTATCCGGGAGTTTCATTGTGCGGGCAGTGAAGGATACCGGTACGCTGACGCTCAGCATCGATGGCGTGACCGGTCCGCAAAAAACGCGAATCCCGGCCGCGAACATCGACCTGCGGGTGGTGCATCTTCGGAAGCGGGTCCGAGCCTTGTACAGCCAGGGCGCGCGCGGCATTGTAACCGCGCTTACACCGGACCTGCTCCTGCGCGACGACCGTACCGGCATACCCCCGAAGGGCGAACAGGGCGGGTACGGCGGGGGAGCCTGTGTAACGGACATTCCAGCCCACGAAAGTCGTCAATTCCGAGTAACCGTCCGCATTCCGGAGGACGCCCCCCCCGGGCATTACCAAGGAACATTGACCCTTCGCACGAAAGGTAACTGGAAACGTCTGTGGTTACCCAAACAAACGACATTGCCAGTGGCAATCGACGTATTGCCCATCGATCTCCGGCCTGTTGAAGGATGGTACGGACTCTACTATCCGGCACAACCGGTGCATCCCGAACGCGCCAACTACGTATCTCCAGACCGCTATGTGGACGAACTGCGCGACCAAGTACGCCATGGCTGCAACGGCGTTACTCTTTACGGCGGTTTTTCCACGCTGGAATTAGCGAAAAAAGCAGGCATGACGCAGGCACCCGTTCTCATGCATTGGCCCGACGGTCGGGCTCCCGAGCAGGTGCGTGCGGCGCAAGACCCTGGTTTTCCAGACCTCTATTACTACGGTGTCGATGAACCGCATGGCGATGCGGTCGAACGCTGCCGGAAAGAGGCGGAACGACGGCAGAAAGCCGGTCTGCATATGTTCACGGCCATCAACAGCAGGCCGGCACGCGATGCCACCAAAGAATTCATCGACCGTCCAGTGTACAATATCTACGTATTCGATGCGACCAGCGGCACCGCGGCCTATGCAAAAGACAAGGGATTCGTCCCCATTTCGTACTGGGTTACGTCAATTTCTTATCCGCTCTACTACCGGGCTTTAACCGGTCTCTATAACACCGCGGCAGGTTACCTGGGTACAGGCCCATGGGCGTACGCCGATACCCCCGGCGACAAGATCTGGACGAAAGAAAAGCACATGCACGCGGTAAGTTATCCGGACGAGAACGGCAAACCAATCCCGTCTTTACGCTGGGAAGCGTATCGCGATGGAGTCGATGACGTCCGCTACCTGCAAGCACTGGACCGCGTTATTGAGCGCGCCGCCGAACGGCTTGCCGGCCCCAACCCTCCGCCACAGCTCGCCACTGCTCTCGCGGCGGCGCACGACGTCCGCAAAAACCATTACGAATCGATCGGCGGACGATGGTTCGCCTATCTGAACAGCCTGCGCGGCGATACCCTGCCGGCTACCCGTCGAGCGCTGGCCGATGCTATCGTTACCCTCTCGGAAGCTATGTAGACAAAGTCAGGCACGCCCGGTAACAAACAGAGGAGAAAACAGCATGATAAAAGTCTCACGAAGATGGAACATTTTGAGCCCATTTATTAGTGTCATCGTGGCCGTGACCCTCCACTCCCGCCACGTTGACGCTGACACTGAACATCTTCTGGGCTGGTACGATTTCGCCGCGGGAAACGGCGAAAATCTGACAGTCACGGTAACACCCGAAGGAGAGTTCACAGTCGGTGACTGCGATGGCTACCGCCTGTTACGCATCACGCCGTCAACGAGCGCGCCTGTTGAAATCAGGGACGGTCAGCATAAACCGGAATTCCCAAATATAAACCTGGAGGAGGCAGGGAAGAAGCAGGATGTCCGAATCAACCTGAGTCTTTCGGGAAAAGACAGCCTGGGCATTGACCCCGGCAAACCGGAAAATGTCATGGTTGTGCTCGAGCTGTACGATGTCGGGTACACTGGAACGTTCGGTTCCTATCATTTTCACATCTACGGCAGCGGTAAAGAACGGCGAGACGCTATTGCACACGGTACGGCCAGTGGATCCAACTGGGGTAACATGCCGATGACTCGGGCACGCATCCGGAAACGGCCGTACTTGTTGCAAAACACACTGTTGAACGGCAGCGTCAAAGATGCTCCAGGATCGGATATCTCGATTCGCGTTAACAGTAGCCTTCTGGTGCGTTCGATCTTCCTCTATCGGGTCAACATGGCCGATTACGACCTTTTCGAAACGCGCTTACGCGATCTCAACGAACAGCAGATACCGCTGTTGCGTAAGCGGGCGTTGGTCGAAGACCGAGCGGAGCAGACGCGACGTATGGTCCACTACCTGAGCCTCTCGGGCAAGAGCACCAGGAAACTTCGGAAAAACATTGCGGCCATGTCTGAAAGCCGTTCCAGTATCTTGCGGGCCATCCAGGAAATGGAGACTGCAACCGACGCATTCTATTTTCAAGGACGTACAGCCGTGGCGGAAGGCGACCGGGACGCGCTTGACAACATGGTTGCCGGAATAGTAGATCGGGCAAAAGCCATCGACCGGGAACTTTCCGAGTTGGATACCGTCGCCGAGCGTACTGCGGCGGGCGCCATGCACACGGCGGAAAAGCAGGACCAATACTGGTGGTTCTCTCCGCTCCGCACAAGTCCGCCCCCCATGCCGTACATTGGCGGCAAGATCAATCCACGGGAGCGCATCATCTTCTGCCGCGGCGACGGCGGCTACAGTTATCGGCACGATTGGAAAATGCCTTACGCCAGATCCGTTGGCGTTACCTTTCATCCACTGGCATACATGTACCCGGCACTCCAGGAGGATCTCGCCTCGTTTGCCGCCCATCGCACTGACGACACTCGCCAGGCCGCGTTCACTCAAGTCTTCATGAATGACATGGGCAGTTCGGTATGGAGCTACCGCCATACGCACATCCTTCCCCTTGGCAGCTGGTTCAAAAAGAAGTATGAAGGAAAAACAGACATCTGGACCTGGACGAGCGCGGGCGAACAGAAAGGAAGGCTCAACGTTTTCAACGACGAAGTGCGGCAACTTTTTGTCGACCATCATCGGGCGATTGCTCGGCGTCAACGGTTTACCAGGAAGTGGAACCTGCCTTGGATGGGCGCGGAGATGATGCAGTTTTATGGCGGCCGCGAAAACGGCTACTCGCCATCCGCGGTCAAAAAGTTCAGGGCTTACCTCAAGGAACTGTACGGTGACATCGACGCCATGAATGCAGCCCTCGGTACGGAGTATGCGGATTTCGCTACTGTGGAACCCCCGCCGGACATGGGAGAGGTCCTGCGGCGGCGCCCGGGGCCGCTGGATTACCATTTCGAACGCTTCCGCCGCAAGGGGCCGGTGGACATCTTTGACATGAGCGCTCGGGCAATGAAGAAGGAGAATCCTGACTTTCAGAGCTGGTTCGAATCGATGGCGCGATTCGACCTGACTCCGGCGCACGGGTTGGATACTTACAACATGTTCCGAGTCGCCGACATGGCCGCAACCCACAGTCAGGGAGAATTCAATCCCATCTGGAACATGTCGGTCCACCGGTACTTCCCAAACACCGTCTACGGCAAGCAGGAACACCTGCCTCAGGAAAACGAGGCCAACTGCGATCCCAACGTGGAAATGTTGCGGGCAGCCGCACACGCCGGCTGGAATCTGGAACTTATCTGCCGTAATCGGACGCTGGGATTGTGGGGAGCACCCGCCGGATACCGGCGCGCTCTCGAGCCGTATGGACCGTACCTGCATGACGGCAGACGTGACGTTGTTCCCTACCGGAACAGCGGTGAGTCGACGGTGTTTCGCAAGCGCGCGGACGCGTGGCTGCCTTTGCTTAACAATCTGCGCTGGAAACATCCCGAGGTGGGTATGCTGTACAGTACGACAACACAGATTGTCGGCTGGCCTTACCAGGAGACGGAATTCGAGGGGTTGAACCTGCATCAATGGTTTTTCTACGGCTCAATACCGTATTTCGTCGTTCACGAAGACGCAGTTGCGGATACGCGGGAAACCCTGGGCGATTACCGCGTAATCATTGCCCCGTACGCACCACTGACCCAACGCGAAATCAGCCGCAAATGGCTCAACTGGATCCGCGTCGGTGGCGTGCTGCTGGCAAGCGGCCCTTTCGGCGTGTATGACCAGTTTGGCCAGGAGGACCTGACCGTGTTGCGTACGGCATTCGGCGACAGCCTCAAGATCGAATACGCAACCGACGAAATCGCCGGCCGTGGCAAAAACCGCCTGGATGCAGCCTCCATCCAATACCTTCGAGAGAACGGAATCTTTGATGTGGACAGCATCTCCGGATGGTTTTGGAATGTGGAGTATGAGACAATGCCGGAAACGGCTCGGGTTTTGCTGCGACTCGAGGACGGGCGCCCGGTCCTGCTCGAAGCCGACTATGAAGGCGGCCGAGTTGTTTTCAGCGCGTGCGGCGCATTTGCCAATCAGCTCGGGACACTCTACATGAATCAACTGCGGGGGCGCATGACGCCGTTTGCACAACCGACGCGGCAGTACGGATTGCTTGGTTTTCCGCTCACCGACGCCGCGCATCGCCTTTACCTCATGGTGATCAACTATGACTTGTTCCGCGAGGTTCGGGATGAAATCACGGTGAACGCTGCGTTACGCCGCGTCGTAGACGTCAGCCTGGAACACGGTTTTCCCGTCCCCTTCGAGACGAGTGCTACCACATCAACCATCGACCTCGAACTTCCGCCCGGCCGCGGAGCTTTACTGGATCTCGGACACGAAGCCGACATGACTTGGCGCGTGGGGCAAATCAATGAGGACAACGGGACCGTTCCCGACCCGCCTCCGGACATTTACTCTGCCAAACTGAAAAAACTTGCGGCTTCAGACCGTCCACCGGAACTGACGCGCGAAGCATGGGCACTGACAGCGTTGGCCCGGCGCTGGGCGTCACGCGGTGTTGTGACACGAGCGCGGGAGTACCTCGAAAAGGCAGATGCGCTCACAAAACCGCCGGAGTTCGTTTCGTTCGACGGTGACCGTGTCCGTGCGCAACGCACCAAACAGCCGATCACGATCGACGGCAGCCTGGACGACTGGAGCGACGCTGAAACCTACGCACTGAAGGGGTCAGCAACTTCCGGCGGTCGCTTTCGGGTCGCCTATGACAATACATACCTCTATCTCGCGATTGCCGTGCGGGACGACCATGTAAAGAATCTCGGAGAAGAGGCCTCCGGCGTGAATTGGGTCTACGCCTGTGACGGTGCCGAAATCGCTTTGAATCCGTGCGACACCACAGGAAAAGTCCCTTCCGGAATCGTGGACAACTGGCTGCATGACGGCTTTGCCGCCTTGACCTTTTCGGTCAGTGGCCGCATGCGGGCCATGCCGTTCACAGTCGCCGGACCGGGTGACGCAAAAACCGCGACACAACGGCTGGAAGGCGGGTATGCCATGGAAATCACTTTCCCGCTCGAAGACTACTGCATTCTCCCGGCCGCCGGTGCTTCCATCGGTTTCGATGTGAAGTTGAAGGGCGCGACTGGCACGTTCAGCCGCTATGCGCGCCGCCAGGGACGGGAAAAAGACGGCAAACGTCTGGGCCGACTCTATTTTACTCAATGACCGATAAGAAAAACTATTATAAAAACACCTCGGGACCCCTGCCATGAAGAATGAGTATCTGAAAACAGACTGGGCCTTGTCAACCGTTGTCAGCACCATCGACGGCGCCACTGAGTTGCCTGTTCACAAGCGAGGCCAAGGGTGCGGTATCACCTTCGATGCGCCGGCCGGCCTCTACCAGGTCAGCGTCGTGGCGGACGCCCGGGATTTCGACTGGGATGAGCTATACATTCGCCTCGACAGATATCACAACGACAACGTCCTGACCGGCCCCTGGGATTTCAATCTGCTGGAAGACAACCCCCCGCTCGTGCCCGCCTACTGGGTCGATCTCGATGGTCGTCGACTGGGGCTTTGGTACTTCCAGCGTGTTTCCCTGCAG
>JAIPIM010000201.1 GCA_021734725.1 Minisyncoccota bacterium
CCCGCACAATAATTCCATGACATCACCGCATGCGTCAAGCACATTCTTCGCGCTTTGGCTGCATACTCTGACGCAGTTGCCGCATCCGATACAGCGTTCGGGAATAACTTCAGCCTGTCCGTCGGCAATACGGATGGCCTTGGCTGGACATTCCCGCACGCATGTGTAACACACGCGGCAGCGTTCCGAGATGGTCGATACCAATGGAAGGTTTGCGTAGTGTTTCATAGGGTTATGTCAGCGTCTCCCGTTTCGCGTAGTGTGTATGCAGGAGTTCGTGGCTTTTTCCCCCGAGCGGGTTGCCGAGGAATTCCTTGTACAGCCGTTGCACGGCGGGGTTGCCGTGAGAGGTCCGCACGTCGCCGTCCCGGTCGATTTTGTACAGAGTCTGCATGCGTGCTTTGACCGCTTCCGGGTCCGTGCCCAGCGGTTGTCCGCCGCCGCCGATACAGCCTCCGGGGCAGGTCATCACTTCTATAAAGTGGAGATCGCGATATCCGTCGCGAACTTCCTCCAGCAGGCGACGCGCATTTCCGAGCCCGTTCACGACAGCCACCCCCAGCTCGACACCATTAATGGTCACCCGCGCTTCCTTGATACCGTCAAGTCCTCGTACCGCGCGCACGTTCAGTTGTTTCAGTTCTTCACCTGTAAGCAGGTAATTGGCGGTCCGCATCGCGGCTTCCATGACGCCGCCAGTGGCACCGAACAGTTTGCCCGCCGTGCTGCGTTCGCCGAATGGCGTATCCTGCATTTCGGGTTCAAGGGTGTCCAGGTCAATACCGCGCAGGCGAATCAGGCGCGCCAGTTCGCGGGTGGTGAGTACCGCGTCCACATCGGGCAGGCCGTTGCGCACCATTTCGGGGCGCTGAGCCTCGAATTTCTTGGCTGTACAGGGCATGATGGCGACGCTGACTATGTTTTTCGGATCAATGTTCTCGCGGTCGGCGAAAAAGCTTTTGATGACCGCGCCGAGCATCTGCTGCGGGCTTTTGCAGGTTGACAGATTGCCGATGAATTCCGGGAAATACTGCTCAACGAATTTGATCCATCCCGGCGAGCAGCTTGTCATCATGGGAAGTTTTCCGCCGTTCTGGATACGGTGAGCCAATTCCGACGCCTCTTCCAGGATGGTGAGATCGGCCGAGAATGCAGTATCGAACACACGGTCGAATCCAAGTTGACGTAAAGCCGTGGTCATAATGCCGCAGATATCCGAGCCGGGCTTGGCGCCGAACTCTTCCGCCAGGGTGACCGAGACGCTGGGGGCATGTTGGACGACCACGTATTTCTCGGGATCGTTCAAGGCGTCCACCACTCGCTTGGTATCGCTTTGTTCCCGCAATGCGCCGGTCGGGCACACCATGACACACTGCCCGCAGTTGATGCAGCTCGAAACATTCAAGCCCTGGTCAAACGCCGTTGAGATGACGGTGTTGCTGCCGCGGCCGGCGAAATCGATGGCCGACACTCCCTGGACCTCCTCGCAGACCCGTACGCAGCGTCCGCACAGGATGCACTTGTCCGGATCGCGTACGATCGAGGGGCTCGATGTATCCATTTTGTCCGGTGTGCGCTTGCCGGCGTAACGGCGTTCGCGAATGCCGAGTTCGTTGGCCAGTTTCTGCAGTTCGCAGTTGCCGTTTCTAACGCAGTAGAGGCAGTCATCCGGGTGATCGGCGGGCAGCAGTTCCACGATGGTCTTCCGTGCGCGAACCACGCGCGGGGAATGCGTTTTCACATTCATGTTTTCGCTGACTGGATGGGCGCAGCTGGGGACCAGTCCGCGCATGCCTTCCACTTCCACCACGCACATCCGGCAGGCGCCGCTGGGGAACAGATCGGGCATATGGCACAGGGTGGGTACTCGGACTCCGGCCCGCTGGAGAGTGGTCAGCAGCATTTCGCCTTCCCGGGCTTCAACCGTGTTGCCGTTGACTGTGATATTCATGAGGGCAGACTCCTGTGTTACTCTTTGATAATGGCGTTGAAACGGCAGGTGTCGGCACAATTGCCGCATTTAATGCACTTTTCATCGACGATATAATGGGGGGCCTTGCGTGCGCCCATGATGGCGTCCACCGGGCAGGCCTTGGCACACATTGTGCAACCCACGCACGCCTCCGGATCGATGCGGTATGTGACCAGTTCCTTGCAGGCGCCGGCCGGGCAGCGGCGTTCGTAGATATGCGCCTCGTACTCGTCGCGGAACCAGCGCAGAGTACTGAGCACGGGGTTAGGCGCGGTCTGGCCCAGTCCGCAGAGGCTCGTATCCTGAATCGTTTCCGCCAGCCGTTGCAGGTACATCACGCCTTTGAAGCGTCTCAGGGCGTCGAACCCGCTCTCGCTCTTGTGCGACTGCGTAATGCGCTCCAGAATTTCCAGCATGCGCCGTGTACCTTCGCGACAAGGGATGCATTTACCGCAGCTCTCGCGCTGAATGAAATCCATGAAAAACTTGGCGACGTCCACCATGCAGGTATCTTCGTCCATCACGACCAAGCCGCCGGATCCCATCATGGCGCCGACTGTTTTCAGGGATTCGTAATCGATCTCGATATCCAGGTGTTGAGTGGGTATGCAACCGCCCGACGGCCCGCCAATCTGGACGGCTTTAAAGGCTCGTTCGTTGGGCACTCCGCCGGCGATGTCAAACACAATCTTTCGTACGGGGGTACCCATGGCGACTTCCACCAGTCCGGTGCGCTCGACCTTGCCCGATACGGCGAACACCTTGGTACCCTTGCTGGTTTCCGTACCCAGGCCCGCCAACCAGTCCGCGCCTCGGCTGACGATACCCGGTACATTCGAGAGCGTTTCGACGTTGTTGATAATGGTCGGTTTGTCGAACAGCCCTTTTACCGCGGGGAAGGGGGGCCTTGGACGCGGCATTCCGCGCTTGCCTTCGATACTGTGGATCAATGCCGTTTCCTCGCCGCAGACAAAGGCGCCCGCGCCTTTTTTGATGGCGATGTCGAGATTGAACCCGCTGTCGAGAATGTTGTATCCAAGGAGGCCGGCATCACGCGCCTGGCGGATAGCCTCCTGCAGCTGCCGGATGGCCAACGGGTATTCCGCGCGGATGTAGATGTACGCTTTGGTTGCGCCGATGGCGTAGGCCGCCACGGCCATGCCTTCCAGCAGGCGATGCGGATCGCCTTCTATCTCCGCACGGTCCATAAACGCGCCGGGATCCCCTTCGTCGGCATTGCATACCAGGTACTTCTGATCCGCGCATGCCGAAAGGGCAAACTGCCATTTCTTGCCTGTCGGGAACCCGCCGCCGCCGCGACCGCGAAGGCCGCTGTTGCTCACGCTTTCGCATACTTCTTCGGGCGTCATGTCGCGCACCGCGCGGGCCAGTGCTTGATAACCGTCCGCTGCCAGGTATTCGTCCAGGCTGCGCGGATCGATCACCCCGCAATTGGCCAGTACCCAGCGGGTCTGGGGAGCGAAAAACGGATGTTCATCCAGGAAAGGAACGTTGTCCCACGGAGTCAGATTTGGGGACGCGGGGCGAAACTGACCGAGCAGTTGCTTGTCGGGGATGGTTTCGGAAAAGACCGAATCCATCATTGCGGGAACATCCTTGTCCATGATGTTGGCGAACGCCACGCGAGGGCGTCCGGGGAGTTGCACGTCGACGAGCGGTTCGGCGGTGCACAGGCCGATGCAGCCGACCTCGACGACATCGGCTTCGACGGACGATTCACGGATGTATTGCCGGATGGCTTTCATGGTTTTCGCGGCACCGGCGCCGAGACCGCAGGTTCCCGTGCCGATGGAAACGACGGGTTTTGTGAGGGTCTCTCTCCGCATGGCGGTGGTCCGCTGGCGGCGTTTCTCGCGACAGGCTTTGTTTTCATGACAGAGGGGCCCCTGGGTTACGCACGGAACGAAGTCAGGGCATGGATTCTGTGCGCTGTGGGTGCATTTGTCGCAGCATTGAAGGTTAGTCATCGGTGGGCTCTCCTTCTGCCTCTTTGCGGTAGGCATCGAGTACTGTCTTGATCTTTTCAGGTGTCATGCCCGCGTGGAATTCGCCGTTCACACTGATCACGGGCGCCAGGCCGCACGCGCCGATGCAGGCGACGATTTCCAGGCTGAACACTCCGTCTCTGGTGGTTTCTCCCGGGGCCACCCCCAATTCGCGGGTGAGGGCATCCAGGACATTCGCGGAGCCTTTGACGTGGCAGGCCGTGCCTCGGCATACCTGTATGTGGTACTTGCCGGGGGCGTTGAACCGGAATTGATTGTAGAACGTTGCAACGCCATAAATCTTGCTGGCGGGGAGCTTCAAGTGACGTCCTATTTGAACGACGGCCTCTTTCGACAGATAGCCGTGCACCTCCTGCACTTCCTGGAGAATGGGGATGAGGGCGTCTCGCCCCGCATTCGTATGCTTGTGCAACACCGTTTGAATGTCAGCAATCGCGGTCACGTTATGTGCTCCTTTCAAGTGATGGTTCCCGAGTGGAACGTGCAAAGTAAGCCACCGTATCCAGTGATGTTGTAAGATCGATATCTTCCACGTAGACGGTTGCCGGTACGCGAAGGGGGGTGGGCGCGAAATTGAGTATTCCGGTAGCGCCGCTGGCGACCAGTGCGGCCGCCGTCTCCTGTGCCGCGGATGCCGGGACCGCAATAATACCGATGGTTATTCCATGGTTCTGCATGATGTCGGCCAATTGTTCGACGGGGTAGCAGCGACAGCCCACGATTACCCGATCTGCCTTATGGGGATCCTTGTCAAAGGCCGCAACGATCTTGAGTTTTGGGCGGCGTCCCGCGAAGAACGCGAGGATTGCGCGTCCGAGGTTACCCACGCCCACGAGGGCTACCGGTTGACGAATTGGCGGGTCCAGAAAGTTGTCGATGTGCTGTAGGAGGGTCTTGATTTCATAGCCTTTTGATGGTGACCCGGAATAGCCGACGGCCATGATATCCCGTCGCACCTGTGCGGGTGTGACGCCTGCCAGTTCGGCCAGTCGATGACTGAACAGGCAGTCTTCCTGTTCGCGGCATTGTCTCAGCAGCCGTCGGTACCGGCTGAGTCGTCCCACGGTTTTACTGGACACCGCGGTGTGTTTCTGTGAATTGTTCATGGATCGACTCCGGCTATCGAAAATTATCTGTGAAAAAAATCACAATATCAATTTACAGGGTAAGACATGGGTGTCAAGCGAAGGTTTCATAAAACTGTGAAAAAAATCACAGAACATCGAACGTGGCGGTGTGAAACAAGGCGGGCATGGGGGCTGGCCGGGCCGGTCCCGAGTGGGGCGGCACGGCCAGCGGAGCGCGATGACGGGCGGCGATTGCGGTTGACTGTTCCGTGGTTCGCGGCCTCCCCCGTCGATCAATGGAGTGGGCGTTTGTCTGTCTGTGTGTGGGTGTGTGTGGTGGAGGACAGTAACGAGGGCGGTGGAGGACAACGGAAGACGGAGCCTGGTGCTCCCAACGTCTTCAGGGTCGTCCCTGTCCCCGGTGTCCTCATCCTCCCGCGGTCCGGTTAGTCGGCGAACCGGCCGAGGAGAGTGTCGAAAGCGTCCGTGATCCGCCGCACTTCGGGGGGATCGAGCTGAACATCCGCGGCCACGGCATTGGCGTCGGCCTGGGCCTGGTTGCGCGCGCCGACCAGTGCCGCGGTGACCCCTTCTTGCGCCAGGCACCATGCCACGGCGATTTGTGCCAGGTTCACGTTGTGTGCATCGGCAATCGGCTGTACGGTTTCCCGCAGAGTTTTGTTCACCGCCTCGAGGCGGTCGCCGTGATACCAAGGATCGTTAGCACGGGTGTCGCCGGTTGAAAACGTGTGGTCGGGCGTAAATTTGCCCGTGAGCAGTCCCCTGTACATTGAGCTGTAGCAGATGATCGCGATGTTGTGCGTTTTACAGAACGGCAGGATCTCGTCTTCGATATCGCGGCTCAGCAGGTTGTACTCGGGTTGCAGGGATGCCGGTGTGGCCACAGTCATGCAGTCTTCGAGCATTGGGACGTCGAAGTTGCTGACACCGAAGGCCCGTATTTTTCCCTTGTCTTGCAGTTCCAGGAACGCCTCCATGGTTTCTTCCTTGGGGGTGGTGGAATCGGGCCAATGGCATTGATAGAGGTCGATGACGTCGATGCCGAGGCGTGGCAGGCTGCGGTCCCACTCTTCCAGGACCGATTTTTTGCCGGCGTATTTATAGACAGCCACTTTGTCCCCGTCCGGAGTTTCACTGTCGAAGAAGAAGTCGCCTTTATCCAGATCCCAGCGCATGCCGCATTTTGTGGCGATAATCAATCCGTCGCGCCTCCCTTTGATGGCTTTCCCCACGAGTTCTTCGCTCATGCCGAAGCCGTAAATCGGGGCTGTATCGATCGTGGTGACACCGTGATCGATGGAGGCCTGTACGGCGCGCACCGGTTCATTCCGGTCGGTTCCGCCCCACATCCATCCGCCGAGCGCCCACGTGCCGAGGATGACATTGCTGACTGTCAGGTTTGAGTTGCCGAGAGTATTATATTTCATGCGTGCGCCTTCCGTCTGTGTTGTATCGTGGGATCTTTGTCGAAGAAATACCATACCATGGTCCACCGCGTGTGTCCAGAGGTGACTAATCCAGTGAAAAGGGTTAAGGCAAGCCTCAAAAGACGCACAAGCCCAAAAAACTCGCCTGTCAACGCCGCACCTACACACCGCAGTATATGAGTATGGGGGGGTATGGGGTAAGTCACCCGCACACTCATTCACTCACAGACCCATCGTAACCAGCCCCCCATGCCAAACACCAACGTTGAGTCTTTGAGGTTTATGAGCGGATTACATTAGGGGTTTTTTGTGTTATTATTATGGACGCTTAATATTAGTGCGTGACGGACGACGAACCAAGAACTAAGAACAAGAATTGCGAAAAACGACATTTCGCAATTCTCTATGGAAGGATGACGTACGGAGAAGTGACAGTGAGTAGAGTGCGCGTCAAAATGTGCGGTGTTCGTTCGGGTGAGGATCTGGAAGCGGTGGTCCGATCGGGTGCCGATGCCGTGGGTTTTCTGGTGGGGCAGGTGCATGTGTCGGAGGACTTCATAAGCGTTGATCAGGCGGCCGACCTTGCGCGGAGCCTTCCGCCTTTCATCACCCCGGTGGTTACGACACATCTGAACGATGCAGGGGCTATTCTACGGATGTGTGAGCAGGTGGGTGCGGGTGTGGTCCAATTGCATGGGACACCCAAAGTATCCGATCTTCGGGAAGTGCGTAAGCGGGCGCCGGCATCCCTGCGTTTTATGATGGCCGTGCATGTGGTGGGCGAGGGGGTGCATCCTGATGTGACGCCTTATCTTTCAATGCTTGACGGTGTGGTTGTCGACACGCTGGACCGGGACGCCGGGCGTGTAGGCGGGACCGGCACCGTTCACGACTGGACTGTCACTGTCACTCTTCGATCCGCATTG
>JAIPIM010000202.1 GCA_021734725.1 Minisyncoccota bacterium
CAGACGATGGTTGCCCTTCTGCTGGCTGTGACGCTGAACAGTGCGCTCAAGGGACGGGTGATGTTCCGCACGCTGTTCTTTATGCCGGTGGTATTTCCCATGTCACTGGTAGCCGTGGTGTGGGAACTTATGTATGCACCAGGACCGAATGGCATGGTGAATTCTTTGATTGAACTTCTCTCGTTCGGCGGTTTGCAGACTACCGATATTCTCCACAACGAAGTTCTTGCCCTGCCCGCCATTATGCTGCTCTCAATCTGGCAGGGAGTCGGCTTTCAGATGGTGGTTCTACTGGCGGGCCTTCAGGCTATCCCCGAGGTCCTCTACGAAGCAGCCGCAATCGACCGCGCGGGGAGATGGAACCAGTTTGTGCATGTTACCCTTCCTCAGTTGAGGAACCCTTTGATTTTTACCGCGCTGGTGACCACTATTCTGGCGTTCCGTGTGTTTGATCAGGTGCAAATTATGACACAAGGTGGGCCGAATCATGCCACCACAACCGTCATGTTCGAGGCTGTACGCGCCGCCTTCGAGCGCCAGCAGATCGCTCAGGCATCGGCAATGACGGTCGTCTTCTTTATCATCGTTCTTGTCATCACCTGGCTGCAACAAGCGGTCGCACGTCAGGAACGGGGTGTGTCATGAAAACCCGTGCACAAACAGACACCTCAAAGACGTCCGCGAGAAGCAGCCTCGGTGTACTTGCGGTGCTGGGTAAATATACGGTGGTGATCGCGGCCGTGCTCTTGTACATTTCCCCGATCATGTTCATGATCGTCGGCAGCATTAAGCCGGATGCCAAGGTTCTGGCCGAGGCGGGGACCCTGCGGGCATTTGTGCCGACGGCGGCCACGATGCGGAATTACCTGGATGTCTTTCGCCGGGTGGACTTCTCTCGGTTCATGCTGAATTCGCTCTTCATTACGGGCACAATTGTGGGAGTGGGGCTGGTTGCGAATGCCATGGCTGGATACGCATTCGCCAGGCTTCGTTGGCGAGGCCGGTCGCTGTGTTTTGTGTTCGTATTGTCGCTTATGATTTTACCGTTTGAAGCGATTGCCGTCCCCCTTTTCTATCAAATAACACTGTTTGGCTGGCGCGATACATACACGGCTCAAATTGTCCCTTTCATCGCCAACGCGTTCGGCATCTACCTTTTTTACACATTTTTCAACGGACTCCCTCCGGAGCTCGAGGAAGCGGCCCGTACGGACGGAGCCGGAGTGATGAGAACATTCGTTGAAATCATCGTGCCCAACGCCAAACCGGTGTTTGCTACCGTGGCGATTATTACATTTCTGATGTACTGGGGTTTTTTCCTTTGGCCGCTGATGGTGACCAGCGGACCTGAGGTCCGCCCGCTCCCGGTGGCCATTGCGAATTTTCATACGTTACCCCCGCTTAAATGGGGAGACATCATGGCGTTTGGCGTCATGATGGTGGCACCGGTGCTCATCGTGTTTTTGGCATTCCAGAGGTGGTTTGTCCGAGGCGTGGCGTCGGCCGGAGTAAAAGGGTAATCGGCTCTTCTCGGATGTCAGAAATTGTCCTTCAGCAACTAAGAGCTTACAGAAAACCGGAAACAACCCTTTATGGCAACGGTTGAATGTAAAACGGTTAACAAGATCTTCCCTGGGGGTGTCCAGGCCTTGCATGATCTGAGCTTTCGGGCCAATGACGGCGAGTTTCTTGTGTTGGTGGGACCTTCGGGGTGCGGTAAGTCAACGGCTTTGCGCTTGATTGCGGGACTCGAGGCTGTTACGTCTGGCACCGTTCAAATCGGAGATGAATGTGTAAATGATCGTCCCCCGCAGCGGCGGGACATTGCAATGGTCTTCCAGAATTACGCACTGTATCCGCACAAGACAGTGCGGAAGAACCTTGACTTTCCGTTGCGTATGATGAAGATGGGCAAGGACGAGCGGAGAGAACGAATTGCTCGGGCGGCAAAATTACTCGGATTGGAAGACAAGCCCGACCGGAAGCCAAAGGAGTTGTCCGGCGGACAGCGCCAGCGGGTTGCCATGGGACGGGCTATCGTGCGCGATCCCGCCGTCTTCCTGATGGACGAGCCCCTGTCAAATCTGGATGCCAAGCTGCGCGTGGAAATCCGTGCGGAAATTGCTGAACTGCAGCGCAGAATTGGTATTACAACGATCTACGTGACGCATGACCAAGTAGAGGCCATGACTCTCGGCGACCGCGTGGCCGTTCTCCGCGACGGCAGGCTCCAACAAATTGCGCCGGCCCAGCAATTGTACGAACATCCCGTAAATACGTTTGTCGCGTCTTTCATCGGCAGCCCTCGCATGAACATTTTCCAGACGAAGCTTATACGCTCCGAAAAGGGGCAGCTGGCGATCCGATTCGGTTCTCTGAGGCTACCTGTACCCGACGGGCTTTTGGACGCGTGCAAGTCTCTCGAAAAACAAGGTACGGAGGAGATTCTGGCCGGGTTGCGGCCCGAGGCCTTTGTCGCTCCGGGGTCGGTTGAGGAGAAGTGGCGGCTCCAAACAGTATTGCGGGCCGCCGAGGAACTGGGGCACGAGGAAATTCTTTACCTGGACAGCCCGGAAACCATGCATACAGATGAAGGTCAGACGCCTGAAGAAGATGCATCGGACATGGAGGGGCACACGGAATCAACCATGGTCGCTCGCTTTCCCGCGGGACGCAAAATGCGCCTTGGGGAAGCCATCATGCTTGGGGTGGATGTCTCAAAGCTGTATATCTTCCGGATGGATGGAAGCGCGCTGTCCTGAATTTCCCCCGCTGCCCAGGCTGTTTCATTCTCAGTCATGCAAATGTCCGAAGTGGCGCGGATGGTCCCCAGCCGAAATCGGAATGGCTCACGGTGCGGGACGCCCCGTGCTACTGTTCGTGGAAGGCACTCAATCCATAGAATGAAACAGCCCTGCCCCGGTGCATCCATTCATTCGATGTCACAGGCTCCGCCTTCGCAAAAACGCGCTTCCAATTCGTGCTCATGCTGTATTTCTCCCCGCAGAGGCTTCACGTTTTCCGCGCGTTGACGGTATTCGCTTTCCGTGATGGTTTCATAGGGGGGCTGGGCGTAACCGTGTCCAGTTGCCGGCAGGAATACAATGGCCTTCAAGCGATCTTCATAGCTCTGCAGTATGGTCGGTAGCATGTGCCCTTCCGAATCCGCGTCAAAGTCTGCCGTGCAACTCACCTGATTGTCAGACCAATGATGTTGCATGCGCGCCGCCAGATCGACCTTTTCCCAGAGAGAAACGTCGCCCTTGCCGCGAACTAAATGAGCAACTTCCAGAGGAAATTCAATCACCGTCGTATTGTCGCTGTATTGATCCGGCTCCGTGCGATATCCCGCGTCGCGACACATATCCACCAGCGGGTGATTGTTGCTGACACGGACGCGCCGAAGATAATACGGCGCGTGTTCCCAATGCACGCCCGGCGTGGCGCCGGCAAGAAGGCTGACTGTTCCGGAAGGCTTTACCGAGGTTGTCTTGATTGAACGCGGCACGCATAACCAATTGCTGTATTCCTCATCCACTTGCTGTATGTAATCGTAGGACTCATCACACCAATTCATGAAGGTTCGGTAACCTAGCCGGTTGACAGCCTGGACAATACCACTCATCGAACATCCTATGCGACGATTCCGCAGCATAACGGCATTGGTGTGCTGGTCCTCAGTAGCCACCAATGTAACGGTTTTGGCGTATTGATAGGCGACACGAAGCGTCTCCCGATAATCCGCGAGAGTCTGATGGTGCGCGGGATAGGTCTCGACAAGACAGCACAGCTCTCGATCCCAAAGCGTTTGCTCAACACATGGGTTGCTGCCTTTCGCTTCCGCATCGGCCCAGGTGGGAGGATCTTTCATTCGCCCATAGGCCCTTATATTGTCAAGCCACAGATAGCCCGGCTCGCCGTTGTGCTTTGTACGCGCCGCTACCCCGGTATAGTCCATCCCGACTTGAGCAAAAATGGAATTATTCGACGCCCATCTGTAGTCCTCCACCTTCTGCCTGTCTTCCTTAAGATCGAGAGACTGCGTGTCATCAGCCTCGGCAAAGGCGATTTGGGCCGACCTGCGAATACCGCCCGCGACGACGCATTTGCCGATGAGATTCATGGTATCGACAATAAGGCGTGCGTCCACCTTCTCTCCGACGTACTCCCGGTAGAGACCGTCAAGCTTGTCCAGCATGGCACGTAGGGGTTCGGGACCGCTGGCCATTCCCCCAAAACTTTTCAGTGGCGTTCCCTTAGGGCGAATACGTGAATAATCCCATCTTGCCGGAAGCGATGCAGCCCCTGTGTAAGCACGCAGTAACCGTTTCAGCGCGGCACCCCATCCCTCACGACTGTCTTTGATGGTGAAGATGTCATCGCCTGTTTCCGGAGCCACAATCGAAAGGGCGCCCTTGCCGGCGGTATCGAAACCCACCCCGACTCCGACCATGGACATGCGAAGCATCCACAGATAAGGCATGGCATAATCGTGCGCAATGTCCGCGGTGGACACAAAACCGCAATTGTTGAGCGCCGCGCCGCCCCGCTCGTACATGAAGCGCGTTCCCATGATCCAAAGCCCACGTCCCGGGGGGGTCCATTTGAAGTGCCAGAGCCGGTCGTATGCGTTCTGTGCGAATGCCATGGCTTTTCTGGTGTCCCAGGGAAGACCAAGCTGCAGGCAGTGGATGCGCTGCACCGTAAACATTCCTTCAATAACCCGTTGACAGGTCTGCCACCATTCTTCGCCGTTTCGACTGTACGTACGCTTATAAGTCACCCACGATAAAGCACCGTATCCCCACTGTACGGCTCGGGACCTATAGCGCTCCAGGAAGTCGCGATGCAGCTTGAATGGTCCAAACGTGTCGATGTCTATGATCATATGCGTTACTTCCGCGGACTTGGAACACGGGCTTTAATACCTGTTTTCCCCTATGTAGTATACAAGCCAGCGGGGATTCACGCAAAAGACGTCAACTCAAGCGCGTCACGGATTCAGGCGGTTGCGGATTACCATCCTGTCGTATGCATACATGTCGTCGAGCCAAGCCGGCCCCACGGGCGCATTGTGTTTGAGGCAGTGATAATCCCAAACCGCGCCAAAGGGATAGGATTTAAGTTCTTCCAGCAAAGCCAATTTCCCGGCGAGATCATCGGCATGTGCCATTTCGCGGAGTTGTACGGTGGGTTCGAGCAGCGCATAGAGAGCCGCTTTAAGGGTTGCTCTCGTCCCAATGACCCAGGCGCCGATGCGATTGATGCTGGCATCAAAGAAGTCCAGTGCCACATGTGTCTGTTCCAGCGCATTTCCGCGGACAAGTTCATGGAAGACGCGTTTAACATCGTCGTTGAATGTTACAACATGGTCGCTGTCCCAACGCACACCTCGGCTGACGTGAAGCAATACTTCATCCTGAAAGGTCATGAGCGACGACAGTTTATCGGAAATGGTTTCCGTTGGATGGAAGTGCCCCATATCGAAGCAAATCATTATGCCCTGAGTCAATCCATACCCCATATAGAATTCGTGCGAGCCCACGACATAATCTTCCGAACCTATACCGAAGAGTTTGGACTCCACCGAGTCTTTACAGTATTTTCTGTCCACGTCGGCTGCCAGGATTGTATCCAGAGACTCGGCCAGCCGTTCCCGGGGTCCCCATCGATCCACAGGATGATCTTTGGCTCCATCGGGAACCCAGTGGTTGATGACGCATGGACTGTTCTGGGCGCGTCCCATTGCTTCCGCGATCCGGCGGCATGCAATCCCGTGCCGAATCCAGAACTGGCGCACAGTTTCGTCCCTGCTTCCCAGCGTATAACCGCTGTCCGCCATGGGGTGGGCAAAATAGGTGGGATTAAAGTCCAAGGCAATACCATGTTTGACAGCCCAGTCAATCCAGGCGCTGAAATGGTTTGGTTGCAATTGATCGCGTTCAATGCGTTTGCCGTCTGTCTCCGCATAGATAGCATGCAGGTTACAGCGTAATACGCCGGGAATGAGAGAGAATGCTTTGTCCAGATCGGCACGGAGTTCTTCGCCGTTGCGCGCGGCCCCCGGGTAATTGCCAGTGGCCATGATGCCCCCGCTGCCCACGCCGGTCTCCCGGACCTCAAAGCCAGCGACATCGTCTCCCTGCCAGCAGTGCACGGATACAGCGACGGCGGCCAAGTGATGCAAGGCTTTGTCTGTATCCACGCCGACATCGGCATATCGTGCCCGCGCTGCTTCGTAAGCTTTCTGGACGCTTTGAGAATCTGGTTGCGTAAACATGATTTTCTCCTTTAGCTCCAAGAACCCGTTTTGGCGCAATCCTGCAAATAGTCAAACGCTTTTGGCGGGAGCATGTCAGTCATTTTCTGCCGCGTATTGTCATCGGGAGCGGGCAGAGCCCCGACGGCGGCGAAGGCTTTGTTTCGGTCGGCCGGTTGCGGGTACGCGTCCCTTGCCTGCCGGCCGGTATACGAGAAATTCGCATAGTGCAGCAGGCGGGTATGTCCTATAACGACTCGCGTGCCCTCTAAAAATGCGGGAGCGAAGGGCTTGAGCGGCTCGGCCGTAAAATCGTCAACAAAGCGTTGACCTGGCTTGTTGAGTTCGGTCCCCACGATAATGGGCAGATCTTTTGCTATTGCCGTACTTGCATAGCGCTGCAATTCTCTGATCTTGCGCCCCCGTTCGTCCGCATCATCAATATTCCAATTGCGGTCGGGGATAATGTTCACGGCCGCGACACCTTTGTCGATCAGGCAGTCAAGTTGCGTATCGGGGTCGCTTTCGCCGGGGCTCGTACCGTCGAGCCAGGTTGAGGTGGGGATAGCGCCGCACGTCAAGATCATGTGGATAACATCGTCGAGTGGCGGGAATGTATGTTCGGTCGGCTGCTCATATCCCAACCCTCCCTTCTTGATGAGCTTAGAGCGAAGAAAACTGACAAGAGCGTTGGTGTCGTTGCTGAGTGCCGCCACCTTATCGGATGCCACTCCAAGGTTCGATGCCCAGAACAGGGCGGCTTGCCGGCGGTCGTCACCCATTTCTTCCAGGGCCTTGTCATGATACGCTTTAACGATGTGTCTTTCCGTAGCATTTGCAGCGGGTGTCATAGGCAGAACATCGTGCTCATAGTCGACGGCCAGTCCGCTCAACTTGCTGTTGATGCGGTCAATCAGCGCACGATTGCGTTCATGGGATTTATCCAGCATGCCTGCCAAAACCTGTCCGGGTGGTGAATCCGGGACGGGCTGTTCTGCAAAGCCAACTCCCATGAAATAGAAGACCCCCGGTTCCCCCGGAGAATTGATTTCCTTATCGCTGTATTCGTGAAAAAAGGTACGGCTTTCGAAGCCTACAGTTGCCCGGATTCGCAACAGGTCACTGGCAAAAAAAAGTTCGGGAAGCGCTGTCAATACGTCGAAATCACACAGCCCCAT
>JAIPIM010000203.1 GCA_021734725.1 Minisyncoccota bacterium
GGGGAAAACGTTGAGTGAGAAACGAAAGAACTACCGTCATGCGGTGGAATCCAGCCTTCTATGCGACATTGCCGTTCTCTCAGAGCAGGCTGCAGCCGAAGCAGTGCTGGGAAGTGAACCGTTCATCGACCGGATGCGGCGCGCCATGAATGACATGAAAGAGAATCTTAATGTGCGTAGAGAGAGCACTCAGCAGCGCCGACTGATGAGTTGGCGTTCCATTGAGGAAGTTGTCCGGGTGGTCGAAAGCGCCTACGGTGTTCCCGAAAAGGAACTCCTGCGCAAAGGCAACAGGGGGTGCGAGGCCAGGCAAGTTCTTCTCTATCTGGCGGCAGTTCATTGCAGAGGGCGGTATTCTCTGTCTGAAATAGCCGAACTGCTGGGGCCGCTGACGATTTCAGGTCTTGACAGTGCTCGAAGCAAGATCATGTTAAAAATGCGGAACGACAGACCGTTGGAGAAACGGATTGCGCAAATCGAGAAGATTCTTGATGGAAGCAACGATAAAAGCACATCGGAGGACTGACCCGTCTTCGCTGCGACAAAAGCAAATCGGAGGACTGACCCGCCTCCATTGCCGCCCTCGCCAGTTGCTGGCTTTCGCTTCTTCAAGGAAGCCGGTTCCCCGCCTGTCCCCGTGAAACGAGGGGTGTATCTGAATCCCCGCTTTTTCTGCTTCCTCCTTCAAGGTATCATGAAGCTGAGAAGTCAACTCATTCGAACGTGACTTCCCGGCCGACCGCGACATCGAACTGGCGAACCGAGTCCGCGTAGCGTACACGGCATGTTCCCGGGCCCGACACGTTGCGAATGGTGGCACGCTCAAGCTCGTTGTCGCGCCACTGGATTCCCACTTCAAAGCCGCCGCGTGCGCGCAATCCGGAAACCGCACCGGAGGACCAGCTTTGCGGCAAGGCTGGAAGCAGTTCAATCTCTCCGGCATGGCTTTGTAAAAGCAGTTCAATAATGGCGGCCGCGGACGCACCCGGCAGGTGACGCTCCGTTTTCTCTGCATCCCTGAGGCGGGCCCACATACCGGCTTTATCGGGCAGAGTGGCTCCATTCTCCCGGAGTTCCAGTGACCGGTGGGCGGCGGCAAACCATTCCGGAGTTTCATGTGGATTGACCATCCGTCCCGGCCACAATCCCAGTAAATGTGACGCGTGCCGATGGTGCGGATCGACGTCTTCAAATTCCTCGGGCCATTCAAGCAACTGCCCTTTGCTGCCTACCTGTAGTGGATAGAGCTTTCCGACAGCCGCCCTCACCTCAGCCGTAAATGCATCCTCGATGCCCAGGTCCGCGGCTGACTCGAGCACATTGCGGAAAAGTTCACGAGTCAACACCATATCCGCCGTTGATGCTTTGCATACAGGTCGTTCGCTGCCATCTGAATCGTAAAACAGATTTTCGGGAGACGTGGAGGGCGCGGTCACCAGGAACCCGTCTTCGTCTTCAATCAGCCAGTCAAGCAGAAATTCAGCGGCGCCTTGCATGAGCGGATAAGCCCTATCGCGAAGAAATGCGATATCCTGACTGAAAGCATAATGTTCCCACAGGTGGAGTGTCAGCCACACGCCTCCAAACGGCCACATGAACCATTTGGGGTGGCGTCCCACGGGAACCGTCAGACGCCACAGATCCGTGTTGTGATGCGTCACCCACCCTCGACAGTTGTACATCCTTTGCGCTGTCTCGCGGCCCGCCACAGCCAATTCTTCCACCATTTTGATCAAGGGCTCATGGCATTCCGCGAGGTTCGCTGTTTCGACGGAGAAATAGTGTTTTTCAGTATTCTCATTCAATGTGTAGTTGGCATTCCATGGCGGGATCAGGGCATCGTTCCAGATGCGCTGGAGATTGAGCGGCTGCGTGCCGGGGCGCGACCCGGCAATCACGAGGTAGCGTGCGTACTGCAACATGGCTGCCGCGCGGTGAGGTCCTTCTGCACGACCGCCTGGCGAAGAACTCGATTGATCTTCGGTGTCTATCTCCAACCACAGTCTGCGAAAAAGCCGACGATGATCCGCAACGTGATCGTCTTCCAAGCGGTCGGTCAGAAATTTGGCACATGCTGCATCGAGGATGGCCTGATTTCGGGACGCGAGTTCCGACTCATCCTGCGCGGGCGCGGTGTCCCAGCCTTTGAAACTGGTGATGGCCGAGATTACGAGCACGGCACGGTCGGCGTTTCGAATATATAAGCGTCGTCCGTCGGTCAGACCGCTGCCGCGGCCGGTACTCCGCATCTGTTCGTCCCCGCCTTCGCAACACACCTGAAGCCGAGCTTCAAACGTCATACCGTCTCCGTCCCAGTCAGTGGCGTATATAACCGGTATCGTATCTGTTGCTTTACGGTCGACAACGGCGGGGGCCTTGCCGATGAGCACCTGCGTATGACCATCGCGGGCAACGGTTTTATGCCAGAGCTGACTCTCCAGGCAGACATCCAATGACAGGCTGCCCGGTGTGTCGGCAGTCAGCTGAACGACGATCACCTGATCCGGGTGGCTGGCGAACATTTTTCGAGTGTAGATCACGTCATCCACTCGGTACGTGACCGTAACGATACCGCGATCCAGGTCCAGTTCCCGGAGATAGTCTGTCGCTTTTTCGTGCCCCTGAAACTCGAGATAGAGGTCCGCCAGCGGTTCGTACGAGCTTGTGGTGGCTGGCCCCTTAATGCGCCGTGTCAATGTTTCCGCCGCGCCATAGTCTTCGTTGAACACTGCCGTTCTGATTTTCGCGAGCAGTTCCGGCATGTTCGGGATGTCATGGTTGTCCGGGCCGCCGGACCACAGAGTGTCTTCGTTTAAAACGACGTGTTCCTTTTCAGGGGCACCGTAGATACTCGCGCCCAGACGTCCATTTCCGATCGGAACAGTCTCGTTCCAGGTCTTTGCGGGTTCCTTATACGAGCGCTTCAGTCTATCCCATTCGTACATACGAGAGTCCTCCTGAATCCGTGATCAGGGTTCTTTTATGTGTTGGTTTCACACATTGAGTCCACTCCAAAAAGTGCGGTTTTGGAGGAAACAACGCATAATACGCCTGCAGACGTCGCAGGTTTCAGGTTTCAGTGTTCAGGTGTCAGGTTTCGGGGCCACACTCGCAACCATTTGCAGGACTGTTACTTGTGTCTCCTGAAACCTGACACCCGAAACCTGAAACCTTGAGTTTTCAGAGTGGGCTCAGCCATTGGATGGTGAAGGCGCGCCACACACTTCAGACCGCGACTTCTGACCCGTCACCTGTTTACGATCGTACCGCCAGAGGGACCGGATTGCAAGCGGACACTCGGACAGTGCGTGGTTGCCGCATCCAACCGGTGCTTGGCAATGTCCAAATGTACAAAGATGATCACCGCGATTACAAGGCGCCCGCTGTGCGGCCACATGGAATGATGCTTTAGTATATACTGGCGATTTCGAGAAGTAGACATCAATTGAGCCCCCTTAGAGGTTGCAGATGCGAATGTATAAAACAAGACAACAGCGAGTCGTAGCACTTGTCGCAATTATTCTTACGGCTGCGGCGGTGGCGCGGGCTGGCGAACGCGCCATTGAACTCAGAGAATGGCTTGACCGGACATGGAAAAACCAGCTGGTGACGTACGATTTCAATGCCCCAGAAGGCACCTGCCACCCACAGGGCGTGACATTGACGGGTCCCGACGGGCCGATGCCAGTGCAGTTGCATGACATTGAGCGGTGGCCGGACGGGGTGTCAGTGAAGCATGCCAAGGTGTCCTTTATTACAGAATTGCTGCCGCGACAAACGAATGACTACAAGTTGCAGTGGGCCGCAACGCCGGCAGAACCATTGGAAACTGATCTCACCGTCGATCGCGCCGAAGATTACGTCGAGATCGCCACCGCTGAATTTGCAGCGCGGTTCGCGCTGGGCGAGTATCGTTATGAAAAACCGCGGGCTGCCGGTGATGTCCCCGCGCCTGTGAAAGAACTGCGGCTGGCGGACGGCACATGGTTCGGTGGCAGCGAACTGTACGGTCCGGCAAAAATCACGGGTATGTCCGCGGAGGTAACCGCCGAGGGCCCCGTCTTTGCCGAAATCAAATTCACCTATGAGTATGAAGGCGACAACCGCCTGAACCTCACTGCACGGCTTGCCGCCGGGGACAATACGCTTTTCTGGGATGCCGATGTTGCAAAGCATATGCCGGACAGCGGCTGGCGTATGATCTTGGACAAGGGGTTGCCGGAGATTCTTTTTCCGGTCAAGATTGAAAACCATTCGTTTCGTCAATGTGTGCTGGACGGGGAGCGCCATCCATTCAGGTATCACCAGCCGATTCGAGATTTGAAAGTGTACAGCCTGAACGAAGAGGAGCCGGGCCTCTTCAAAAATGAGCCGGCTCAGTACGGCATTGGGGAACCCGGGCTCATCTATAAGCTGACGCCCTGGAACGACTGGTGGAGTGACTATACCGGAACACGGTTTGAATTATGGATACCCGAGAAAACCACGCGGTTTGAATTCAGTAATGTCGACCCAGGGGCGTGGGTGAAGCCGCTGCCGCCGGGGCAGGCGCGAAATTGGGGCGTTGTGAAACCCAAAATGATGGCCCTCAAGAAGACCGACGACGGAAAGATTGTATTTGAGATGAATCTTGCCGCGGGCGAAGTAGGCGGTGTTCGGCGCTGGTCGTTCGGGGCGGGTCCCCTGAATGAGTCCATTGTATCGGCGGAGAACATCATGGATTTGAAGAATGCCCGCATCCTTGGCAAAGGCCCTGTGCCACGTGTAGGGCGTCGGCTGAACACAGTGAAAGATTATATCTTGCACTGGCCGGCGGATCCGGAGCATCCGCACCCGCGCCTGTTCGTGACCGAGGCCGATCTCGATGATTTCCGCGGCCGCCATGACGCTGAGGAGATTGCGCCGGAGATTATGGCGAAAGTCGATGGGATTGCGTCTGCGGACCTGGAAAGGAAGCCGCAGCGGAACGACACCTACGCATTGGCGGCATGGCTGCTGACTGGCGACGTAGAACTCGGCAGAAAGTTGAAAATGGGGGAACGCCTCGAAACACGTCTCGGGTTGCTGGGTGGTTTTGATAAGATGCGCCACACGTTGGCAGTGCTGACACTCTATGACGGGGTGATTGACAGTCCGCTCGTGAGTGATGAGGACCGGCCGTACCTGCGGGCGCAAGCCGCCTATCTTGCGTATCAACTGAACGACCCCGGAACATGGTCCATTGAACGTGGTTATAAGTCCGGCAACGCCAACATGAGTATCTCCTATCTGACGAATCGGGGATGCCTGGCTGCCGCGCTGCGGGACCATCCCATGGCCGAAGAATGGGCCAAGTCGCCGATCGGATGGATGCAGACTTGGTTGACCCGTTACATCGGTCCCAACGGGGAATGGCGCGAGAGTCATCATTATGTGCATGTCAGTTTCGATGCTGTTATGGCCTTTGTTTTGGCAGCGAAGCAGGCGGATTTGCACGATTTCTTTGCTGACAGCAAGCTTAAGGATCTATTTCTGTATCTCGGTAAGATGATGTATACACCGCCCGACCCCCAACGTCATAACCAGCGGGTAACAGCACCGATGGGGCGGCGACCCAGTGGCGAACCCTGGGCGTTAACCGGATTTGCGGCCAAGGCGACCGAAGAGAGTGATCCGGAATTTTCACAAGCGATGCAGTTCGTGTGGAAAGGAACTGGGTTCAGCCGACGCGTCACCGACGCCCGGTACGGGGGGTTTGAATATGTGTTACTTGATCCCGGACTGCCGGCCGCCAATCCCGGTTGGGGTACGGAACGCTTCCCCTGGTGGGGTGTGGTCATGAATCAGGGATACGGCACGGATCATCACCATTACGTAAATGTTCTTTTGCCCGGCCATGGCTGGAAATCGCTCGGTGCGCACGGGAGTGTGGTGAAATATTTCAGTATGGGGACCCCCGTCGGCGGGGCGTTTGCAGGGACGTATGATGTGACACCCAACATGGGAGTACGCCAGGAACTGCTCCAGAATCGTGTGGTGTTGGCGCGTGACTGGACCGACTGGAAGGATTTCTTCCATCGGTTTGGCCGTAAGAACAGTCTGCGAGAATCAGTGCTGACAAGTCAGCCGCCACTGGATTACCTCCGTGCCAACATGCGTATGCACAATCATGAGGCTCTCTGGGGGTCCGATCGCGTAGACCGAGCAATGGAATTACCGCCTGACCTTGTCAAATGGCCGCCGGTAGAAAAGCGCGGCAAAGCGCCTGTGGACTGGGATCGGCAGCTCATGTTTGTGAAATCCAAGACAGCGGACGAACCGGGATATTTGGTTTTCCGCGATACCATCGGTGCGAATCAGCCGACCATGTGGCAGTTCTGGACCCTGTCGCAAAAAATCGGCACCCCCGAAGATGTGTCCGACTTGGAAACATTCCTGGCGGACGCGCCGGGGTATACCGTGCAGCCGCCCCGCAAACTCCAAGGTGACCGCTTCACGGCCGTTGGACAATTCGGACTGGATGTGGAGTATTACATTGCGGCACCGTCAGATACCGAGCGGTATACACTGCGCTATGGGTGTCACACACCTCGCACCGCACTCCATAACAGGCACGTCGACGAATACCAGGACCTGCTCCAGATTCGCCGTGCGGATGCCGGACATTACTTTGTGGTGCTGTATCCGCGGCCCCGCAATGCCGACGCGCCGTCTTTCGAGACGCTCGGAGACGGGCATATTGTCAAGGTTTCGACCGACACGCGCAGCGACTGGAATTTTCTGGCCGCAACTGCCACCGAGGTTGCGGCGGATGATGTCACGTTCAAGGGTACTGTCGGCTGCATTCAGAAGGGTGAAAATGACACAGCGTTGACGCTTGGCGCGCCCGGTGCTGTTGGCTATGATACCATGACGCTGGAGGCGGATCACGCTGCGAGCGTGCTGAAAACGGCTGATGCAGTAGTGACAGTGCGTCTCCCCGCGGATCGACGGAAAGGCGGCGAGGTCACGCTGTTCTTGGAGGGAGCCTGGCAGGTTGCGACACCGACGGAAGACGTAGCCGTGACACCGGTGGACGGCGGCTACAAGCTTGTGTTCTCAGCGGGCGCCACCCAGTGTACCATGCGACCGGAATAGGTGCCCAGGGAAGAATAGGCCTTTGAGTTGAGTCTTTGTGGTGAACAGTGCCGCCCAGGACCTCTCGCCGAGGCGCGGGGGGCGCAGAGGGGGGCTCGGGTGTTAATGTTGAATTCTGACTTTCGAATGCTGAATGACGCGCCGCTTCAACATTACTTCTCAGTTCGGAACTGGGCACCCGGCTCAGTGCCGCTAAAGCCTAATCGAGTTGTTTCCTTTTTCGTTTCGCGAACTGCTCTTGTTTCACGGCGTGGACGCTTCAC
>JAIPIM010000204.1 GCA_021734725.1 Minisyncoccota bacterium
AAACGTGAGGAAGTGTTTCTTCCCGGTCGGCCAGATCCGGTTTGCTTGTCACGCCATAACGCCGGCTTACAGCTCCTTCAGGCTGTGCGAGACGAAGCACACCGGTTTGCGCTTTCTTACCATCATCAACTGCGGCGGCGACGCATCGCGGATTCACTGCTCGGCGAGATAGAGGGGATCGGTCCGTCACGCCGGAAAGCCCTGTTGCGAGCATTTGGCTCCGTGCAGCGCTTGCGGAAAACCACGGCGGAGGAGATATCCGAAAAAGTCCCTGGGCTGGGCAAAAAACTGGCTGAAACCATTGTCCAGTACTTGCGGCAGCATACCACCTGAATCCGTAGTCTTTGCGCGAGGCGTTCGTGGTTCTCGTGATTCTTAGTTCAAAACCACGCACAAAGGAACAAGGACCGAGGAAGGCCTTATCGGTATATATCATGTGCCTGAGGTGCGCCATTAACTAGAGCCTGTCCGGACAGGCTCTAACTAGGCGTCGTCTCCGGGTAATGGTTGGCGATCACTACACTACAAGTCCCGCCTCCTTTCGATCCCGACCCCGACCCGATTATTCTCCCGCCAACCTCTTTTGAGCTTGCCTTTCAGCTTCGGTGAACTATATTGGATGCTGGTTTCGGGCATTAGGCGACCTGGCCCACCTTGGTCCGGTCGCTTTCAAGTTACACGAACTAGACAACCATTTCTGAAGCACAGTTAGTATTATGAAAGACAGTCCTTCCCGCCACAGACAAAACTCGAATGGACCCGAAGTGCCGAAGTTCCGCGGTGAAAAGCGGAAACGCTATGAAGCGCTGCTGTCACTGCGCGACGAACTTTACGACCAAGTAAAAGACCTTTCGTCTTCTTCGCTGGTCAATTCCCGCGAGGCCGGGGAAGATCTGGCCGATATCGGAAGCGATAATTTCTCTCGCGATATGGGGTTGACCCTGATGTCCGAGGAGGGCAAACGCATTGCGCTGATACAGGATGCCATACAACGTCTGATTGAAGGTGATTACGGTGAGTGCATAGACTGCGGGACCAAGATCGGGTCGGGAAGGCTTGATGCCATCCCGTATGCCAAGCTCTGCATCAAGTGTAAAACGTTCAGGGAAGACAACGAAGGAATGCCCCCGGAAGGTGGCAGCGAGGAACTGACGGAGTAGGGGACCGTCGCCACGTCTGCCCGATGCTCTGGATCCTTTCCTTCACAAAGGACGAGATGACGTGACTGACGACTGTGTCAATGTGCCGGCCGGAAATGTCCGGAAAACGTACGGTAAGCGCGCCGGTTTGCGACAGTCTAACGTGCGGTCGTGGTGGTTTTCCCGTACTCGTTTGCCCCTTGCAATTCTTTTCCTTACCGCGCTCTGCGACCAGATTAGCAAGTACGTAATTGTCAGTCACTGGCACCCCGGCGCACACCTTGTTGTCATTCCAAACTTCTTTCATATCGTGCATGTGCGGAATACGGGGGCCGCTTGGGGAATGTTTCGCGGCCAAACAATACCGCTTGCGGTTCTCTCGATTCTGGTCTTCGCTTTTATATGGTGGCGCTTTAGGCACCTCGCGGGAGGACACGCAGAACGGGCCGCCGGACTCTCGTTGGTCTGCGGCGGTATTGTCGGCAACTTGATCGATCGCTTGTTTCGTGGCGACGTGGTTGACTTTCTTCTCTTTTACTACCGTGACTTTCAGTGGCCGGCATTTAACGTGGCAGACTCCGCAATCTGCGTCGGGGTTGCCATTTTTGTCATCTCGTCATTCTTCAATCCCGAGTATGATGCTGAATAATGACCCGCGCACAATTCTCTCGGAAGTGCGGAAACCCTTTTGCTTAGCACTTCTGGGCCCCACGTGTTCCGGTAAAACGTCCGTCGCCCTGGAGTTGGCGGAACGTATGCAGGCCGAAATCATTTCCTGCGACTCCATGCAGATTTATCGCGGTATGGACATAGGTACGGCCAAACCGTCAAGCATCGACCGGGCTCATATACCGCATCACCTGATCGATGTACTGCCGATATCCGAACGCTATACTGCGGACCGTTTCGTGCACGCGGCACGTCGGGTGCTGCAAACAGTCCATGAGAAAGGTTCCGTTGCTCTACTCGTCGGCGGTACTGGCATGTACGCGAAAGCCCTGATTTACGACTATGACTTCCAACCATCCGACCCGGCCGTGTACCGCAAGATCGAAGAGGAGTACAGCTCCCGGGGAGGTCCGCGACGGCTGGTCGCTGAATTGCACCGTGCCTCGCCGACGATTGACGGTGATGTCCTGGAAAATCCGCGCCGACTCCTGCGCGCGGTTGAAGTGCTCCGACTGACCGGACATCCGCCCAGTCCCCGGCGAAAGGTGCGTTGCGAGGCGCTGCCGGCGTTCCGCCAGTATATTCTGCTTCCATCGATGCGACGGATGCGCGCCTGTATTGAAAAGCGTACAGTGCACATGTTATCGGACGGCTGGATAGAAGAGACTGAAGACCTGCTGGCGTGCGGATTTGACAACGCTCCCACGGCTAGGCACGCGCTTGGTTATTCGCACATTGCAGACTACCTGCGGGGCGTGATCGAAACACAGGACGAGTTGCGGCGAAAGATTGTCGGCGCCACGGTAAAATACTGCCGACGTCAACGCACATGGTTCCGGCGTCAACATCCGGGCGCAGCATTTTTGACGATACGGGACGATTGTGAGGTGGGCGATATTGCTGCTGGCCTTGCCGCGTCATTTTCGCGCGCCAAGAATTCCACAAGTTATTAACAAAGCCTTCCTGATTTTGCGCTAACCCACTGCAAGCCAATTACAACCATATTGCAAACACGACTCGCCAAGGTATTCCGGGTTCTACATAATATATGTTATGCGACGTATCATGGTGCGAGCGTGTCCCGTTGTTTCGCTCGCACCCGATGCGCCAGCATTTGCGTCGCGCACTCACCTACGCTATTGTTGGTGAGGTATTGCCAATGCTGGAACAGGTATGATATAGTGATGTCACTTGCTTTCCGAATCGCGAGAAAGGTGTGGGTGTTGTCGCGACCCGGGACCGGGTTGGAGGTAATCGATTTATTGTGAATGGAACGGCCAAAACGTATAGAGTTGGACAGCAGATCCAATGTCCGGCATGTCGCGAGCGCTCACTGGTTAAACAGGCCACAAAAATGGACGGCTGGACGCCGGTTGGCTCCACTGCGATTTGTGCCCTGTGCGGTGCTGAGTTAGGCGCGATGGCCGATGTTGGGGGGCATCCCGTGAAAGATGATGGCGATGGCGCTTCCGCCGGGCGTGCGCGTGCAGCGGCTGTTCTGGGTGTGGCGGAGGATGAGGGAGATGGGAAGGCGCACGGTTTTGCTCATGACACTGCGCTCTTTTGTAAGGACTGCCGGCATTTCTACAAGCATCCTTTTTATGCAAGGTGTTTGTTGCATGAAAAGGAGATAGATCCCATGGGGGATTGTCCGGATTTTGACCCGGGTGACGAAGGGCGTGAAAAGGACGGTTCTAACAATGTCTCTCCGCATCAATAGATACCGCGGGTTCGCCCTGACGGTCCTCATCGCAGGGATGTTATGGCCTGGTGGGGGCTGCATGCGTTGGCATGCCTACCCTGAGAATTGGGCCGGGACCGGGGGGCGTCCGCGGACGTTGATTGTCTATTTCCCGTATGAGGCGTCACTTGTACGCGATGTGGCGCAGCCGATCCCGAATTATATCAGCTGGCCGGATGAACGAATTATCCGTGACTTCAGTAGGCTGTCGGCGCTGGGCGTTGACGGCATACTGGTGGGGATTCGCCCGGGGGACAGCGTGGACAGGTTTAGGGCGGAACGGTACGAACGGCTGTTCGAACTGGTTGTGCGGCATTCGGACTGGCCGCGTATTGCCTTCTGGATATGTCCGGAGCCGGGCGTGGAGGCACGGCGCTGTTCGCTGTTTGTAGACTGGTTGACGGACATGCTTGTGCAATACAACGTGGCGTACTACCAAGTGGAGGCCAGAGCCTTGGTGGTTCTGAGTCCATTGTATACGGAATGGCCGGTGCACCACCCTGCCCTCGATCTGCGCTTCACTGCACGGAACCGTGGCCAATGGAACTGGCAACCGCGCACGCCGAAGCAGCTCGCTGAGTCGGAAAGCAGCGATCAACTGGTCGTCTATGCGGGGTACTTGGAATCGCTGAGGGAGGGCCATGCACAATGGGCAATCCCGCGACGAGGTGGGCGAACGGTGGTGGAAAGTTTCAGAAATGCCGTGGAATCGGCGCCGGGAATTATATGCATCTCAAGTTGGAACGATTACGCTGAGGGCAGCTTTGTGGAACCGAATACACTGGATGGCAGCCGGGTGTACGACCTGCTGCGGCGCGAAATCAGGGCATTTCGGACCGCAGCCAAGCGTTGATTACGGCTGGGTTGACGCCGACGCCGGTGAGCCAGGCTAAATCTATAATTGTGAAACGCTCCCGTATTTCGTGGGCATGAAGCAATACAGCGTTGAACGCTTCATGGTCGACTCCGATATCGTCAAGTGTATGCGCGGCCCCGGCGTCTTTCAGGACAGCCTTGATCGCGTATGGATCGCGCCGCAACGGCGTCAGTGTATCCCGCAGGTTCTGCCTTCTTTCGCGACCTTCCGTGAGTCTGGCAACCGCGCGTTCCGCTTTGCGACGTTTTTTTTCGGCATACGGCCGGACAGCTTCAGCTAATGTACCCCAGTAGATTGGACTGAAAGCTGGAATCGTGCCACAGGGATCCGGCCAAGGGGTCCCCTCCGAAAACACTTGATCATACAGAACTGCGGCGACAATGGTGCCAACGCCGACCTGTCGCCCGTGCAAGTCATGGGGCCGCCCGTCGGCAAGTGCCTTCATATCAAGTGTATGAGATATCAGATGTTCTCCGCCCGAAGCCGGTGCGGATGTCCCTGCCATGGACATTCCAATACCGGCCAGCAGTAAACCTTCAAACAGCATACGAACCGCTGAGACCTCCCGCTGTTTAAGCATTTCCGGATGCGCTAACAGACGGTCTTCCACGTGTTGAATGAGCTCAACGCAGTATGCACAATAGAACTCATTGAACACTATGTGGTTCATCCGCCAATCCAGTGCGCTCACGGATTTAGCAATGAAATCACCAAGTCCTGCTGCTATCATCGGTGCGGGCGCGTTCGCAAGATCCTTAGGGCGCGCGAGGACGAAAAGTGGACCGCGTCCCGTTATCAGCGTTTTCACCCCCTTAACCGTTGGCGCAATATTGTCTGAGGCGTAACCGTTCATGGATGGCGCAGTTGCAACGACTCCGTAGGGCACATTCCAGTCCAGCGCCAACCACTTAGCCAGATCATTGAGGACGCCGCTTCCCGCCGCGAGGACAAAAGGGCATTTCAGTACTTGCCCCTTTATCCACGCCAACGTTTGGTCATCGCACACCGGACTTCCACCGGGGCTCGGATCGGGAAGAATCACACAATGAGTCTTGTACCCTCCTCCGTCCAGTGCACGGATTGCCTCACGGCCCACAATATCGTATGTGCGTGTATCGGCCAACAGGACCAGCTCACGGTCACGCACGCAGAGTGCAACCTGGCGCGGCAAGCTTTGCAGGCAATCGCTGGAACAATCAACGTATCGAAGATGGACTGTATGGTATTCCCCGCAGGCCGAACAACGAAAAGACGTTCCCAGGCCGTCAAAAGGAAAGTGGTACGTGCTGCTTGCCATGCTGCCGTCATCCCTTGTCAGCATACCGGATGTATCGCCGGTTGTGTATAATAAAACGTTCGCGTAATGTCATTTCTAGGCTCTGGAATTACGGTTGAAAATAGAAGAATTCACTGACGTGTCAAACGTCCGTCAAGACTTGGCACTGCGTTTTTGCCACGGAATATCCACCGGCTGAAAGTCGGATGCGCACGGGTGCCCATCCGCATGCAAGAATGTATGCATGCGTCCGGCCGGTGCCAGCACCGTTATCGATGCCGACCTGGTACCTGCGTTTGTGCCATGCATGCAGAGGGTCTCTTGCGTTCCACCGCCGGTCTCGTCGCCATGGTCACGGCACAGAGCCTTGAGGGACACAATAATCTCACTGATTTCGCCACAACGAACCGACGGCAGGAGTTCCCGCGCACGTTGAACTCGCGGATCATGTGGGTCGTCCAGCGACAAATTTCCCAAAATATGCCAGCCTGGAGTCAGCCGGATAGCGGACCACTCCGGGGTATTTGTAACGGCCCATGCCTGGTGCACATCCACGGCAAGCAAAGTGAATGGGTTATACCGCGTATGGGAGGCGTGGCTGATGAGGTGCCCTACTGCTTCGGCTGCCGACGCATGGCGGAGGGCCATTGCGCAGAGCACACCGCGACTGGGACAGTGGGCGCATACCTTCGCTTCGCTTCGCCGGTTTGTCAACCCGACAATCAAACCGCATTCATTCACTCCAAGCCATGTCCCACCGCCTCTCACGTCGCGTCCACCAACCACTTGCGGTGCGGTATTCAGAAGCTGTGGCGGCTCACTGGGACGGTCATAATACTCGTCACGATTAGCCGCCAGCACGACCGGCGTGTGCGCTGATTCGTAGAGGTTTACAACAAGTAGACACATAGTCCAGTCAAGAGCATCAATTAATTTGCAATGGTTCGCTGACCATTTACCGTACTATGGCATTGAGTACAAAGTGCATACTAAGGTTCGACGCACCCATGAGTTTCCCACAAGCACCCCCGCCACCGGTTCCGCCGCACTCGGAGAAGCGCGGTCCAGACCGAGCCTCGACTTCGCCCACCGCGGCCATCTATCTCTCCGCGTTTGTCCTGCCCGGGCTCGGTCAGTTTCTTCAACGACGCTGGATCGTGGGGACCATTTTTTCGGTGACTTTCCTGGTCATATTTGTCGCGTTTCTAGCATACGCGTTACTGGGTATCCTCATTCCTTACTATAGCTTCATGGACTTCCAGGCCGAAATCAACCCCTCCCCTCCCCTGCGTGAATTGCTGCTGACGGGTGCGGCCGGATGTGGCGTCTGGTTTCTCAATCTGATCGATGTATTCCTCGCGCATGTAAGGTGCAAGCGCTCTTCCGGTTTGTGACGGTAAGTCCGACAGCCAGTTGCTTCGACCTCATGCGGAGCGGTCTACGCTGACGTCTGTTGGTTAACGTGCTTGTGCAACTCGTGAATGGCATCGGCTTCCCCTATACGTCGGAGCTTATTCCGCAGAATCGCTTCGGATCTATCCAGTAACAGATGCACTCCTTCCTCAAGCCCCCCTTGAATTGCGTCCGAGAATGCCTGTAACGCAAGGTCAGGTTGCTTGCAGGATGCT
>JAIPIM010000205.1 GCA_021734725.1 Minisyncoccota bacterium
AACGTTCACCAGCCGGTGGACGAACTTGTACATGTTCTGCCGCCGCAGTGTGACGCAGAGCCCAACCGACATGCCGGCACGCAATTTGAAGTTCGATGTACTCCGCCGCGCTTTGGTAATCACGGGTCGCTGTCCGGTTATCAGAGCCAAGGTGTCCTGTGCTTCCTGCAGCACCTCGCGATCCTGAGCTGAGCCAACACCGTTATTCACCACAACCTTACTGGGGCGCGGCACCTGCAACAAATTCGTGTAGCCGTGTTCCTTCATCAGGCGCGGCAACACTTCGTCGTGATAGTAGCTTTTAAGGTAACTGGTCGTAGCCATTCGTTGCGCACCCTCTTACTTCTCGTCTTTTTTGTCCTGATGCTTCGCCTGCCGAGCCTCGTACTTTTCCTGCCCCATCACGTTTGACACATGCACGGGGCATTCCTGCTCGGAAATGCCGCCCTGGGGGTTCTGCATGCTCCGGCGTACCGCACGCTTGCGCACATTGACCCCTTCAACTGTGACGCGTTCGTTCACCGTGTCTACACTCAAGACCTTGCCGCTCTTGCCGCGATCTTCACCGGCAATAACAACAACGACATCACCTCGTTTGACATGTGGCCGCGCCATTAGAGTACCTCCGGAGCCAACGAAATAATTTTCATAAAATTCCCGTCACGCAGCTCGCGTGCTACCGGCCCGAATATTCGCGTCCCGCGCGGGTTATTGACGTCATCAATAATGACGGCCGCATTTCGGTCGAATCTCAAACACGAACCATCAGCCCGCCGGATGTTGGAACGAGTGCGAACGATAACCGCCCGGACAACCTCTCCTTTACGAACCATCCCGCGAGGAGACGCCTCTTTGACCGTTGCCGTAATCACGTCACCGACATGGGCATACTTCTTCCGCTGCCCTAGCACACTGATCGCAACAATACGCCGCGCACCGGAATTGTCGGCAACATCCAGACTTGATTGCACTTGAATCATGGGGGCCTCCTTACTCCGTAACAGCCCGCTGAACAATGGAAACTAAACGCCACCGTTTCAATTTGCTGAGGGGACGCGTTTCGGCAATACGTACGCGGTCGCCGACTTTCGCTTCGTTCTCTTCATCATGAACGTGGTAGTTTTTTGCCCGTGTGATTACCTTCTTATAAAGAGGGTGTCTGGTTAGACGTTCCACACGAACCACAATGGTTTTGTCCTGGACATCACTGACCACAACACCGTTCCGAATCTTGCGGTGTCCGCGCTTTGGTTCTGTTACTTCAGTCATCGTTTTTAATCCTGTCACGCATTGGCTTGTTTTTGACGCGCCGTCTGCTCGGTTGAAAGCCTGGCTATATCGCGCCGCACCTGTCTGATGCGAGCAGTATTTTCCAGTTGTCCCGTCTGGGCCTGTAACCGCAGGTTGAATAGCTCTCGTCGGTTATCGTCAACGGCCCGCACGAGCTCCTCATTTGTCATTTCACGGATATCAGAAGACTTCATTTGTCAGCTTCTCCACACCGTCAGTTTCTACCATGGTTTAGCGACTCAGGAATTTGCACCGCACAGGCAACTTATTCGCCGCTCTGGCCAAGGCCTCCCGCGCCATCGGTTCCACACAGCCGCTCAACTCAAGAATTACATTGCCAGGGCGAACCTCGGCCATCCAGCCTTCAGGGTTCCCTTTACCTTTACCCATTCGCACTTCAAGAGGCTTCTTTGTGAACGGCTTGTCCGGAAAGATCTTGATCCAAAGCTTGCCGTGGCGCTTCAAGTGACGCGTCACCGCCGTTCGAGCAGACTCAATCTGCTGACTTGTAATACGGCCCGTATCCATGGTCTGCAAGCCATAATCACCGAAACTCAAAGTGGTATTGCGGCTTGCGTTTCCTCGTATACGTCCACGCTGCACCTTGCGGTACTTCACGCGTTTTGGCATCAATGGCATGTTACTCGCCCTCCGTCTCCTGCTTGCGACAGATCCAAACCTTCACGCCAATGGTACCGGCGAGGGTCTGAGCCTCCGCGAAGCCAAAATCAATAGTTTCACGCAAGGTATGCAGGGGAACTTTACCGTCTTTGTACTGCTCAGTACGCGCCAGTTCCGCCCCGCCCAGCCTTCCGGCACACCGCACACGGATCCCTTCGGCACCAAGATCCATGGCCGTTTGAATGCTGCGCTTCATGGCTCGCCTAAAGCTGACCCGACGTTCCAATTGCTGGCTAATGTTTTCAGCCACCAACTGGGCGTTCAATTCCGGCTGCTTAACTTCCTTAATGTCGAGAAAAACCTCTTTCCCGCCAACTTGACCCGAAACGGCTTCCTTCAGACGGTCGATTTCCGCCCCCTTTCGTCCGATCACCAGGCCAGGTCGCGCAGAATACACGGTCACTCGGATCCGATTTGCAAATCTCTCCACGTCAATACGGGAAACAGCGGCATGCTCCAATTCCTTCTTGATAAAGTCGCGAACACGCAGATCCTCCAGCAACATGTTGCCGAAGTCCGACTTATGTGCAAACCACCTGGAACGCCAGTCTTTGGTAACCGGCAGCCGAAAGCCAATAGGATTTACTTTCTGACCCACAGTCAACTCCTTTTTACTTCGTCTGACAGGATAATGCGTATATGACTGGTTCGCTTGCGGATCCTGCCTGCCATGCCGCGGGCCTTGGGACGAAACCGTTTCATGGTCGGTCCTTCGCCCACCACCGCTTCCTTGACAACCAAGGCACTCGGATCTGCCGGCGTGCGCTCGTGGTTCTCGGCATTCGCAATCGCGGACCGTAGCGTATCCCCCACCAGGCGCGCAGCTTTACGTGGCATTAATTCCACAGTGGAAAGTGCCTCCAGCGCTGGCTTGCCCTGGATCAGGCGCGTGACTTCACGTGCTTTAAACGCGGAAATCCGCAAATATTTACTGATCGCTCGCGCTTCCATAATCCGGCTTATCCTTCGTTAACTAGTTTGCTTCCAGTAACCGTGCACTCATACCGGGGGCAATGTCTCTAACCATACCGCTTAGAGGCATGGCGGCACATAACTGCCCACGCAATTCAATAACTTGCACCCGTGCACGTTCAGTACCTTCTTCAATAACGCGCCACACCATTCCGGGGCGCACGCCGTGGTAAAGGCCAGCGTCCAACACAACAATTTGAAGTTGATCATGTACGGCAACCACTCGGCATTGTCGTCGCGTTCCGACATTTACACCGTCTCGCCCAGCGACTAACGACGGCACCTGTTCAAGGCGGTCAACAACGCTCAACACCGCCGCAAAACGATCCTCAATCTCACGCCGCAATCCAGTGCTCGGCTGGAGAACATCCAGCATGGTCTCCAAATACTGTCCAAACTGGCGGACCAGTTTCAACATCTCAGTCTGATTGTCACGCAGGTCACGAATGTAAGCAGTGGCCTGCGCTAACGCTTGGCTTGAGACAATCGCTTCCTGATCCGCGAGCAAAGCCGCGACGCTCATCTCATAATCTTTAATCAGCTTTGCCTGCTCCTGAGACTCAACGTACAATGCCGCATACCGCCGGCGTAAGTCCCGGAGGTCCGCCGCTGCCTTTCGCAACTCGGCGGATAGCTCGGCGTGTCGCTGTTCCAACGTCTCGCCGGATGAGGCGTTAACCTCTCCTGGCACGGCAGAAAAAGCACTTCGTACGAAACACAAAAGGCATAACATAGCAAGCGCAAATGTGCTTTTCCAATCATGCACCATGCTTTTTTGCCTTTTTCTCAAATTCCCGCCACACGTCCGCCTTTTTCAAACCGAGGGTGCATTGCGCAGCGGACGGGTGTCACACACCAGAAAACGCACTGAATCCGCCGTCTACCGGAATGACCGAACCCGTCACAAAGCCACTTGCCTCCGGGCTGACAAGCCACAGCAACGTACCAAGCAATTCCTCCGGCTCACCAAACCTTCCCAGAGGGGTATGCGATACAATTGTTTCGCCGCGTTCGGTAATGCCGCCATCCGCTGTCATCAGTAGTGACTTGTTCTGCTTTGTCAAGAAAAACCCGGGCGCAATGGCATTGACTCTCACGCCTGCTTTGGCAAGGTGTACAGCCAACCACTGGGTGAAATTTGCGGTTGCCGCCTTTGCCGCGCTGTATGCCGAGACTTTGGTCAGCGGCCGTACACCACTCATCGAGGAGATATTAATGATCGTACCACGCCCTTGGGCCACCATGTCGGGGCTGAAAACCTGAGAGGACAAGAACGTACCGATAAAATTTATCCCGAACACAGTCTGTACTGCCTCAACATCAAGTCCGTAAAAGGTCGTCACATCCGCCTCACATTCTTCAGCCTCCAAATCATTGGCCGTCAGCATTTCCATGGAGGTGGTCGCCTTGGGATTGTTTCCCCCCGCACCGTTAATTAGAATGTCACAGGGACCGAACGCATGCTTGATGGCCCGATAGCCGTCAAGCATGCTTTGCTTGTCCAGCACATTGCAGGGAACAGCCAGCGCCCGCCCCCCGTCGGCCTTGATCTCCTCGACCACTGGATCCGTCGTTTCATGACTCCGCCCCAGCACGGCAACGTTTGCCCCGCACGCAGCCAAGCCGACGGCCATGCGGCCACAAAGAACACCGCTGCCACCGGTCACAACAGCTGTTTTGCCTTCCAGGTCTACACAAAATGGCAGTGTCATTGTCAATACCTTCCATTACAAAGTCTCGAGTCATCGTTACGTGTGCCGTCAACAACCAAAGCCTCACCACGGATGAAGACCGAATGCTGTCGGCAAAAAATATTACTGTAACTCTTCGTTTCCCAAATACGAGTTGGCTGGTTTGGCCGGTCGCATAAGCGCGAGTCCATGACAGGCATTTTTTCGGTGACTCACTGGAAAACCTAACAAAAATGTGTATTTTTTGGTCAGTTGTTATCGGGGTTGGAATGCAACGGACAACGGTGCGCTGAAGCCGAGGCTTTTGGATATCATGCATGTCGTACCTGTGCAAACAAAATGTTCTTCATATCCTATTTACGTAGGAACCGAACTGCCTGCCGCCAAAGATGTGAAAACGGCACTGGCAGAGCACGTAGAGGGAGAAAGTTGCCTGGTTGTAACGGACAGTCATGTCGGTCCCTTATACGGTCAAAAAATATGCGATCTTCTTTGTCATATCGGCGCGGCCCGAGTTGCACACACAACATTTCCCGCAGGTGAACCATCAAAAACCCTGGCTACTGTAGAAAGGCTTTATCGCGCCGCCCTTGAGAAAGGACTGGACCGCCAGTCCCTTTTTATCGCCCTCGGTGGAGGCGTTGTTGGAGATGTCGCGGGGTTTGCAGCTGCCACTTATATGAGAGGCATCCGTTTTCTCCAAATACCCTCAACGCTTTTAGCCATGGTCGATAGCAGTGTGGGAGGCAAAACCGGAGTCGATCTGCCAGAGGGTAAAAATCTGGTGGGGGCCTTTCACCAACCGACGTTCGTCATGGCCGATGTCAGCATGCTCAAGACATTGCCGATTAGGGAGTTGCGGTGCGGCCTCGCGGAAGTAGTAAAGTACGGTGTCATTATGGATGCAGAGTTTTTTGCATTCCTCCAACAGCATGTCACCCTACTGTGCAAACCAGATTTGGCTTTCTATGAAGAAGTCGTTACGCGGTGCTGCAAACTGAAGGCCCGTGTTGTGCGGGAAGACGAGCGAGAATGTACGGGATACCGGGCCATCCTGAACTACGGACACACTTTCGGACATGCCTTGGAAGTGCTCAGTGGATACGGACAACTCACGCACGGAGAGGCTGTCGCTGTCGGCATGGGGATGGCGGCAGACCTGGCGGTGCAGCAAGGACTTGCCGACCCCTCATTGGTCGAGCAACAAGACAAGCTCCTCGCCAAAGTGGGATTGCCTACAGAGTTCATGCTCTCGTCAATCACTTCAGCTGATATTTTTGAGACCATGCGCCATGACAAAAAGGTGAGCGGCGGTCGGTTACGGCTTGTCTTGCCTACGGCCATCGGCTCGGTTGAACTGCGAAGTGACATCGACCCTGATGCCGTGCAGCACACCATCGGAGGACGCTGTGGAAAATCGTGAAGCTTATATCATACTAAACGCGCTGCCCGACATCGGTCCTCTGCGCGTCAACCAACTTCTGGTTGCCTTCGGGCAACCCGCGGCCATACTCAACGCTTCGCAAGATTCACTCATGCGTGTTCCTGGCGTGGGAGCAAAGGTGGCCAACAGCATCAGAACCTGGAACGACCACGTTGACCTGGGGCGAGAGATTCAACTATGCGAAACCGCGGGGGTCACAGTGATCACACGGGAAGACGACGCATACCCCCCGCTTCTTAAACAAATTCATGATCCGCCCCTCTGCCTGTACACTCGAGGAAATACAAACGCATTGACGCGCAGTCAATCAAGCATTGCCGTGGTGGGATCGCGTCGCACAACGCGCTATGGCATCGCCGCGGCGGAAACGCTCACTGCGGCTGCCTCCCTCGCCGGGTGGACAGTCGTATCCGGACTCGCCCGAGGCATTGACACGGTCGCACACGAAACAACCGTCAAAACCAACGGTACTACCGTCGCTGTGATTGGCAGTGGATTGGGACGCATTTACCCGCAAGAAAATATCGAGTTGGCCAGGCGCATCTGCCAAAACGGTGCTGTCGTGTCCGAATTTCCCATGACGTTTGCCCCCGCAAAACGGACGTTCCCCATGCGTAACCGTGTAATTTCCGGTATGACACGGGGAACGATCGTAGTCGAGGCCGGCAACCGATCCGGCTCGCTTATTACGGCCTCGCAGGCCGCCGAACAAAATCGCTTGGTGTTTGCGGTGCCAGGCCGCATCGACTCTCCACAGTCGCGGGGATGCCACCAGCTGCTCAAGGAAGGGGCCAGACTGGTGGAAAGCTTTCAGGACGTATTGGAAGAATTCACCATGCTGCCAGGTTTCCACAGCGTTACGACGCCAAGAGGCGCAACAGACGGCGATGAAAATACGACAGACAACAGCAAAACTGTCGGTACTGCTACTTCTCCATTGACTGATTTGGAACACAAGCTGCTGGCTTGCGTCGGACACGATGAAATGCCTATTGACCACCTTGTGCAGGAAAGCGGTCAGTCTCCGGCGGAAGTGCTGCGAACTTTGCTGAATCTGGAAATGAAACGCCTGATACGACAGCTCCCCGGTAAACGCGTAGCCCGTATCGAAAACACTGCTAGTGGATAATTGTTCAGTTGTTTGGTCTTCAAACACACAAGCGCATAACACAACCCAGACAGAAAAGGATTGTATCGGAAACTCTCTGCTCATAGCCGAATCGCCCACTTAA
>JAIPIM010000206.1 GCA_021734725.1 Minisyncoccota bacterium
GCCCGTCATGAGGAGGTTCAATTCGTGACCAAGTCCAAGGAGAATAACCGTACCCATTGCCACAAACGGAAGAATATTGAGTACGGGAAGATACCCCACAACATCCAGGGACCCCATCAGCCAGCGGAGAATACGAAATGAATGCTGCACACCGCAGATGTACTGGATGAAAAGTATGAGGCTTGAGAAACAGAAGCTGACGGCCACGCCTGCCAGCAACAGTGTGGCTGACGAGAATCCCCCTTTCAGGCGGGTCAGGCCGTAAACCACCGTCAACGCCAGGAGGGCGCCGCCGAAAGCGGCAAAACTCGCGCCGGTAATTCCGAAAATTGAAAATGCGATTCCGGTGCGGATATAAATGGCCGTACCCAGAGATGCCCCGCTGGAAACGCCGAGAGTGAACGGAGTGGCCAATGGGTTACGGAACATGGCCTGGAACGCCATGCCGCTCAGCGCCAAACCGGAGCCCGCGATGAACGCCGTGAGCACTCGCGGCACACGCATCTTCCAAAAGATATTCAGTTCACGCCCAAGTCCTTCCCCCCACCATGCGGCGGGGAGAATGGTTTCCATTCCGAGAACCGGTGCCAGCAGAATCGCTGCCACGGCGGCCGCGGCAAACAACAATAAGACCAGGCGCTTTTTTTTATCACCGTTACTCATGCTTCACTCACCGGCGTTATCACCGGCAGGGGCGCTTCCGGATCGGCTATGAATTTGAAGGGAATATCGTAGATGGCCTGCAGCGTCCGGTTATCCAGGATCTCCCGAGGTGTGCCGTAAAAAACCTCGCGCCCGTCCCGAATGGCCAGGATCCGGTCACTCCATTCAACGGCGTGATTCAGGTCGTGTGACACCGCAACAACCGTTATACCGGATTCCCGGTTGACCGTTTTCAAGGTGCGCATGATGGCCACTTGATGACGGTAGTCCAGAAACGTGACGGGCTCGTCCAAAACCAGGACGCGCGCGCCTTGAGCCAGAGCAGCCGCTATATGCACGTTCTGCCGTTCGCCGCCACTCAGCGTATCCATCATTCTGTGCCGGAAACAACCCATGCCGGTCAGTTCCAGCATGCGCTCCACCACTGCCTCGTCCTCCGCACTGCACGATGAAAAAGCCGACAGATGCGGGTAGCGTCCCATCATGATGAACTCATGGACCGTGAAGGGCAATTGTCTGCCGTCTGCCTGCGGGACATAGCTGATCGCTCGCGCCAGTTCGCGCCGCGAATAGTCATGCAGCGACCGTCCCTCAATGTCAAGCCTCCCCTGCCACTGCCGGTGAATACCGGCCAGGCACTTGACGAACGTGGATTTCCCCGCACCGTTCGGACCGATGATGGACACATAGTCCCCGGCGCGGACAGTCAACGAGAGGCCGCGCAGAATGACGGCGCCGCCAAGCGTCAGGCACAACTTCTCCGCTTCAATGATAGGCTGATCGTTCATAACACATCAATATTCTTCAGTCATTGCCCGCGCCATATCTTCCAGCAACAGAACGAAACGGGGCCCCGGCACGGTCACGTAGTCACCGGTCAAAATATGGATGCGGTTCTTGTGCACGGCATCGATCATGGGCAGCGCCCGCCATTCGCCGCGTACGTCCTCTGGGCGGAGCCCTTTCTCGTCAAGATCCGCGGCCAAATCGATCACCACCTCTGGATTCATCCGGACGATACCCTCGGCGCCGACGGTCGGATACTCGAGTCTGCCGGTGTAAGCGTTGACACCACCGGCAAGAGACAATAATTCGTCGTAAAGGGTCCCCTTTCCCGCCACGTATACATCCTTAATGCGTCCCGATCCCATGGCACGGCCTATGCATACCAGCGTGTTTATGCGCCCGCGGTTTGCGGCCTGTTCACGGACGACTTCGATGCGGTCCCGAAGAGTTCGCACCAGGTCACGTGCCTCATCTTCCGCCCCGCAGCGTTCTCCGATGGTTCGAATCGACGTGAGAATCGCCGCGACACTCCGATTGTCAACCTCCAGGTAGTCAATCCCCAGCGCGCGACAGTGCTTGCGCGCTTCTTCATGTTCTTTCAGCACGACAACAAGCGAGGGCCGGAGCGACGCAATTTGTTCATAATTGGCATCATAGAAACCGCCGACCTTTGGTTTCTCAAGAGCCGCCTTTGGATAATCACAAAAATCGGTAACCCCCACCACCTGACCTCCGAGGTCCAGCGCAAAAAGGATTTCCGTCAGGCTTGGGGCCAGGGAGACAATGCGCAAGGGAGAGGTGCCGGAACCTTCCGACAGTGGAAGGCCCGGCCCACGGTCACAACCTGTCAGCAATGCCCCTGTCACGAGCAGGGCGAGCAGGATTCTCACTTGACTGTTCATTCAGTCTTTCTCAGAATTTCTTATGAATCTTGATACCGGCCACGAAGTTTCGTTCGGGCGAAGGATAGATAGCATTGTAATAGTTGAAAGATGTCCAGTCAAAAGCTCGCACGCCGTATTCCGAATATTCCTGGTCGAAGACGTTGTTGACCCCGGCGTACAGAGTAAATGGCGCAAGATCGTACGTCACCATAAGATCGACCACGACATAATCGTCGTCCCACTCTTCGCCTTCAACATTCTGCCAGTCACTGATCAGAAGTTTGTCATCAATCCACCGCGCTCGTGCATCGACGGTGAGGTTCTCGTTGGGATAAAGCGTGACACCCGCGCTTCCGCTGTGTCGGGCAACCCCGGGGATCTCGTTGTCGTTGTACTTGTCCCCTTTAAGCTCCGGATCCATCCACGTGTAATGTGCAAAAATACGGATTTTGTCGTGGGGGCGTGATTCCAGTTCGAGTTCGATGCCGCGCCGGCGCGTTTCTTCGTAATTCGTATTTTCTCCGTTCCATACACCCCAGAACATGGTTACGAACGGATCGTAAAAAATCTCGTTCTCCGTGTCAATCTGAAATAGAGTAGCACCGAGAGTGAGCCAGTCGCCGAAGCAGTGCCGGACCCCTAGTTGGTAATGTTTACTGATCTGTGGCGGCGGAGCCTGCACGAAAGCGGCCCCCCCGAGTTCGTCGAGCAGCACAGTACGGAAGGAGCGGTCGAATTCGAAAAAGACCTTGCTGCGCGGCGCGTAATTGTATGTCAGGCCGACGGTCGCGGCATCCGCGTTGTAAGCTGCGTCTTCCGCCGCCGAGAAATCGTACTTGGTCCGGGCACATCGATAGCCCAGGTTCAGGTACAGTTCATCGGGGATCAGGGCAATCTTGTCGTGCACATAGTAACCCGTCGAATGGCGGTGACGGTCCATCGGAATCAAGCTTTGGATGTAATGGAGGTCGGAGGTGTAATAATCGATCCCCGCGACAAGTGTGTTCGCCAGATTGAATGCATTAAATCCCACAGTGTATTTCGGCGACACGCCGTACTCGTAGAGCTTGTATTCGTAGGCACTCGTCCCCCATGCGCTCACCCACTTCGACAATTGCTCGTAATACCGGTGCTCGAACGCCACGGATAACTCACCGGCGCTGTTCAGGCGCAGTACGGGTACCACGCGAATGTACTGTTCTTCGCTATCGGCGTAGTCAAAAGGAGCATCCGTATCGGTAGGCCACTGGTCTTTAAGCAGTGCTCCCGGCAAACCGTAGCGGTCATCTTTCGTTCCAGCGGACATGTCGATTGCAAAAAACCCGTCTGCGTCGTACCCCAGGCTCAGTGCGCCTGTCTTATTCCGGAAGTGGCCATTGTCGCGATAGCCGTCTGTAGTGGTATAGCTGGCATTAACATCGTATGTCCAGTCGCCCACTGCACCCGATATATCCATGGACTGCTTAAAGAATTCATAACTTCCCAAGCGCGTATCCGTCTGTATCCGATGCTCGTCGCCGCCGCGTTTTGTGATAATATTGATAACGCCTCCCGTGGCGTTGTCGCCATACATCACGCTTCCCCCGCCCCGTATGATCTCAATGCGTTCTATGCGCTCCAAAGGTATCGTTGTCCAGTCGACGCCGCTGAGGTCCGGAGCGTTAATCCGGCGACCGTCGACCAAAACCAGCGTATTGGCGGCGGCCGTCTCGCCGAAACCACGGATGTCAACGGTGGCTGTACGCCCCGTACCCGTATAATCGGAAACCTGGATTCCCGCGCCGTAACGCAGCACTTCCGGCACCGTCTGGGCGGACATCTTTTCTATATCTTCGGACGTTATGACCGTCACGTTGGAGGGGACGGTGGCGGTGTCCTCCTGGATCCGACTTGCAGTGACCACTAGATCTCGCATGGCTGTGGTCTCTTTGTCCACATGGGGGGCCTGTGCCCATGCATCAATACTGCCTGCAATCATCATGCCTGCAGTCATTGCGAACAACCCGTTTTTGATCACTTTGCTACCGTTCAGACTCATGTCCTTTCCTCCTGGCGTGTGTTCGGGCCCGAAAGCCCTTTGTGCTTACATTGCGCCAGAAACAAAAAAAGGCGTTTCTGACAGCTTCAGAAACGCCTTTCCATCGTTCGGTCCAACACATACAAAACCACTTTGTACATGCTTCGGGCCAACGGTTCCTGACGCGGAAACCATCGTATATCAGGGTGTTCTGACTTGCGGGCGAATCCTACTACCCAACCTTCCCGGCTGTTGGCCGGTGGCATATCTGGGGTTCGTTCCCGCTTACAGCGGCGCGACCGTTCCGGACTTTCACCGGATTCCCCTGCGCGCTAAATTGTTAAAACTTCATTAAAGTACCAATGTTTGCGACCGTGTCAATACCGTCATCCAATTTTTTCAGAAGGTGAAAGCCGCTTGCCGACTTCGAGGAGCGTGGCCGTAGACTGCCTTGGGAACCGCCCATCGGGCAGTGGACCAACGTTAATCAGCAAATTACAGCCGGCATCCCGTGCATTATTCAGCGTTGTCCAAAGTTCGTCAGCGGTACAATAGTCGTGCCCCGCGGTGTAGCCCCAGCCGCCACCCGCGGTTGTGCAGATTTCTCCAGGTTTTTCCGTGAAGTCTTCCCCGAATCGGTTGTACGCCTTATGCTCGGGCGCAAAAAAGTCCTCGGTGCCAAGGTATCCCTGTTTGTAAGAGATCAGGACCTGTGGCTGGAGAGAATGAATATGGTCGTACAGTTCTTGGCATTTGAACGCATCCCCGTCCGTGCACGGATCAAAGTCTTCTTTGGCCTGGCAATGGGCGTCTTTGGGGCATAGCGGCACGGCAATACCGTCCAGCCAGATGGCGGCAATAGGGCCGTAATGGGTGAGCAGTTCCGTTATCTGGGCTGTCATGTAATCGAGATAATACTGCAGGTTGTGGGCCGACCCCGTGGCGTATGTAGGTTCAGGTGTTTCGTACTCCGGTCGTGCTTTTCCGCCCCAGGCGTCGTTGTTCGGTGCGTGAGGGTGCTTCCAGTCCCGTCCGTGTGAGTAATACAGACAGAGGCCGAGTCCTTTCTTCTCACATGCTCGCGCCAACTCGCCAACCAGATCTCTACCGCACGGTGTATTCATGACATTAAACGTGGTTTCATCCGTGTCCCAAAGACAGAATGAATCGTGGTGGCGAGTCGTGAGATTCACATACTTCATGCCACACTCAACGGCGAAATCACAAATCCATTCCGCGTCAAACTGTTCCGCTGTAAACCAGTGGGCAAGTTGCGCGTAGTCGGCCACGGAAATCTTTTCTGTGTGTTGCACCCATTCGTGCCGCCCCAGCAGGGAATAAAGCCCGTAGTGTATAAATAATCCGTACTTGGCGTCACGGAACCATTGCAACGCCGCTTTGCGAGGATTCTTCGCGTATTCCGCCTTATAGTCGGAGAGATATGTGGGAACGTGTGTCGACATAGTGGGATCTTCTCGGAAATCTGTAAACTGTTGTTTCTGCCAAAACCATACTTTTTAGAATAGACTCTATCCTGTTAACAAAACGAAAGGGGAGACAACCGGAATTGCCTCCCCTTACCTAGTGTCTAATCGGAGTGGGTACTACACATCTGCGTGGCCCAATCAAGGCACTTAGAATGTCATACCCAGGTCGACAGTGACGCGTTCGTCCATCAGACCGCGGTCGTGAGTCGAGACGGGCACTTCATAGGCAACGCCCAAGTTAATCGTATCGGTGATCTGATAGCGTGCGCCAAGCGCAACGGATACAAAATCGGGGTGTTTTTCGCTGTCGGAAGCCCCCATATTAATCAAGTCACCGCCCTCGAATTCGGCGATGTTCAAGGTTTCTTTCCCCAAGTCATTGAGGTCGCTCTCCCCACGCCCTGCCTCCAGTACGCGGAACCAGTTTAGTTCCACGTGGCAGGTCATTTTTTCCGTTACCCTGTATGCAGTCGCCAGGCTGGCATACCCCATGGTGCTCAATTCACTGCTGTCGAAGGGGATCGTAGCGCCCACAACGCCGTTGACCGCGTAGCAGGGAGCCAGGTGTGTCAGCAACAACGCGGGACTGGCGCTGCCGCGTCCGTTACCCTGGAAAACTTCGGTGTCGCCCACCGGGAACTCGACGGTGCCGCGGAGGGCGGCCGTGACCAGATCATTCTGGAAGAACGACCACTTCAGACCGCCGGCCAAATTAACCATTCCTTCATTACTGTCAAAAACAAGGCCATTCTCAGGGTTGAAATCGATCCATCCACTCTTGTCCGCCACGAAAGACAATCCCTCACATATCGGGATTTCGGCCTGAATGGCAACCGCCCACAGGTCACCGTCCAGAGCCAAGTTACCAACCGTTGTATCTAAGTGACTTGGAAGAGTGTGATATACGTAAATGAAATTTACTTCCCGTTTCTGGAAAGCAACATCCGTATACACGGGGTTGGAGATTGGCTTTGCCCACAGACCGGCGGGATACGCCGTCTCTTCCTGGGCGCGTACCGTCCCCATTACTCCCACCATACCAATCACGGCCATAGTCGCCGCCATCTTAATTACGTGTCGCATCATCGTTGTTGTCCTTCCCGTCTTTGTTGTGTCTTTTCCGTTTTGGGCGCAATGGCCGCATTCAGCGCGGTCGCTCGCGAAAATCCCGAAGCAAAGCCTGTACTATAAGCATTCACACGGCAACCACAAACACAACGCTAACAATAGTCTAAAATACGGTCCTTCCCAAATGTCGGTAAAACATTGAATGTTATCGCGGCAGGAAAACATTGCCTGACGGGGTCCCTGGTTCTAGCCCGCTTATTTCGTGAACCGCGAATGGACGCGAATATACGCTAATCATTGTCGGTTTTCACTTCTCTCGGTTCAAAAACGGTGATTTTTTGGTTGATATCAGTCGTTTTGGACACACTCCCCCAACCCCCGTTGTT
>JAIPIM010000207.1 GCA_021734725.1 Minisyncoccota bacterium
CGTTCCTGATATGCTCGTCAAGCAGCAGTATTTTCCTGATGTTCTCCGGAATCTCGGTCTTGGCGATTACGGACGGTGCGTTGTGGATGTTTACAGTATACTCGGGTTTTCTGAGTTGCATGGCGTTTTTCCTCCTGGGTTGGTATGTCGAACGGGGTTACCGCCTGTTCGTCGATTCTGGACTGTTCAACAGGGGTATACTCACGAGTTGCTCGATCGTCTCAAAGGTCTCGTCACGGATTGAGTGATGATCCCAGTTGTCGAAGTGGCACGACATGGGGCACCTCCTTTCCCGGGTTCAAATAAAAAACGGCTACCGGTCACATGTCACATGCCACCGGCAGCCGTCACTGCATATACGGGAACCGTCAGAACGGCACGTCCTCCGCCACTTTCGATTCCTCTGCTTTCGGCCAGGACTCTTTCGATGTCTCTGACCGGGGTTGTGGTTTCGGTTCAGACTTCGGCACTACGGCTTCCACATTCGGAGCGGTATCTTCGGGTTCCTGATCCAGTGGATCCGGATAGTCCTCGGGCGGCTCCAGTGCATCACCGCGCATGCGGGAAGCAAAGGCAGGGAACTGCCAGTCATGGTTTCCCTTGCCGTTCTCAGGCTCCCACGGTTCAAATCCCTCCAACGGCGGATTGACGGCAACCACGAATGGATAGACGCGATCCCCGTCCTTCTTCTGCCGATGGCGGATGTTGACGCACGCAGCCTTGCCGACACAGAGCTTCTCAATGTCCTCGCCGGGAGCCAGTTGACGACCCAGCCAGCTTGTGAGGTCCTTGATGAGATTGCTCTTTTCGTGGCTGCTGTTTGTGTACAGCTTGAAAACACCGAAGCGCTGTCCCTCCGCGGAACCGCTCTCGATCTTTTTGGACAGTTCGAAGCAAAACAACAGCTTCCATTTCGCGGGATAACCGTTGCTCTGCTGTTTGCCCAGATCGATCACGGCGTAGCAGACCGCGTGACAGAGCCCCTCCGGAGGCAACTCCCGAGGGGCAAATTCCGAGCTTTCTCTGAGTTTGATCATGGCTTCCTTCTCCTTTTTTTGCAGTGGATGTCACGCCGACTCAGTTGACATGCTCCGCCAGGTTCAGGAAGCAGTCCGTGAACGCTTCCAGCTGGCGTACTCCACTGAGGTTCCCCGGGTTTGAAAGCAGGAGGGTGCCGATGTTCAGCGCATCCCACAGGGTGAGACCCCGGGTGGTCCCATTCCCGCCTGCATGTGCGGCAACCTGTTTGACGTACTTGCCCAGGAACGTCGGGTTCAGGGCTGAATCGCTCGCCACGTTGAGCAGTGCAGGCAGTTGAAGCCCGCTCTGGGTCATTGCACGGAAGTGGCCAGCATGATTGATGAGGTTGCCCGCACCGTGTCGCAGCTGGGTTATGGCGTCATCCCAGTCCACCTCCCGACTTGCGCTGTGCCGGACTGAAAACAATCCCCAGCGCTGATCTGAAACCATGCCGTTCGTGCATGTTAGAACGTAGGCCATGACTGCGATCCTCAGCTTGCAGGATCCGTCATAGCTGTTTTCGAGTCTCAAGCCCAGATGGATAGCATCCCCCACTTCCGGAAGGTCGATCATCTGTTCGGTGGTCTTCCAGAAGCTGTTGAAGTGCTTTCCATCCCAGATGCGATGAACGGATTCCCAGTCATAGGGAGATCGGTGCATGATCTCGTTGACCACTTTCATGGCATCCGAGTTGGACCACAGGCCGTAATGTTTGCCTACGATGCCCACCGGGACCTTTCCCATGGTGGGATCGTCGAGAACCACACTTCTTCGATCCGTATCAACACCATGGATAATTACCGGTTCAAGTGAGACCGGGGCCATCGGATCGGGATATTCAGTTGCTTTTGCCATTTTCATTTTCTCCTTAGGTTATGATTCTGTCTACGGTTCAGTTCTGAGCGCAAATCTTTTTGTTTTGAGTTGTCAATCACCTCCTTTCGATTTTCCACATTGGTTCGGCAATCAACTGTCTGGCCGGATTGGCAATTTCGTATGCCCGGTCGTTTACCGTGGACAGTTGCGCCAATGCAACCGAGCAACGGCTTATGGTTTGCGCTGCTTCTTCAAGCAGTATTCTGTCGCAATCGTCCGCAGGCAGTTGGCCGGCCCGTTTAAGCAGTGCCTGTTCGATAGTGAGTCTCATATCAGATTCTCCTCTCTCATGCTCAGATAGTCTCGAGGTCGGTTCCGAGTTTTCTTCCCGATGATCACATGATCCAGCACCTCAATCCCAATGATCTTTCCGGCCGATACCAGACTCTTGGTGCACGAGATGTCCTGAGCGGACGGAGTCGGATCTCCACTTGGATGGTTGTGGCAGAGAATCACTCGGGAAGCATTGCTTTCTATGGCCGAGAAGAACACTTCCCGGGCATGTACCTGGCTTCGGTCTACCAGCCCGATGGTGACCCGTTTAACTCCTATCAACTGGTTCTTTGTGTTAACGAGAAGGACATGGAATTCCTCCTGTCTGGAATCATGCAACAGCACGCGCATATAACGGGCAACTTCCGCGGGACTCTCCATTGAAGGCTGGGTGTCAGTTATGTAGCGCTCCGCCAGTTCCATGAGGTCGGTGTAGGAAGAGACGAAAAGTACTGGTTGATACATGGCGGTCAGCCCTCCTTTCGTGATGTGTGTTGACGCAGTTCTTGGAACGCAGTACGTACGTTTTTCGGGGCCAGCTTGAGCGATCCTCCGTAGTTCTGTCGTGCGGCATGTTCCATGGTGACTCTGGCATGTGCAAGACCGCCTCTGGGTCTCCAGGTACTGCGAATATCCCGGAGAGGGATCTGTCTCAGCCGGACAGGACCGAACACGAGCATCCGACCATTCTTCCGTCCGATGGAGACCAGTAAACCCATCCGCCATCCTTTGGTTTCGGGATCGCGGTATTCCGCTGCTGCCGGCGCACGGATTGTTAAACGAGACATAGTCGGTTTCCTTTCAGTGAGGGCAGACGTTCTCTTGTCGAGAAACGCCGTGAAGTGGATGAAAAAAGAAAGGACCTGACCGCCGAATGAATCGACAGCCAGGCCCTATCGGAACCGGAGGTTGGTAAGATTAACTGGCGGCCTGCTGGGTTGCCGTCCAGTTGTCACGGGCTGCTTGCAGGTTCTGGATGATCCGGGGAAGATGCTTTCCAAGATCCATCAGATCCCTTACGCGTTTCGTGTGCAGGACATGAAACTCCCGACCGGTTCTGGTCTTCACCGTCTCCGGGCGAAAACCGGACAACTGGACATCTAACCGGCCGGAATCCTTGAAGATTGAAACCTTGTGACCGCCAACCCTGACATTGAAAGTCACCGGACTCTCACCGTAGGTCAACTGGAGACCGTCCGGCATGGATTGACTGTCAACTACCTGAAACCCTGATCTGTTTGCCTGTTCTGTCATGATTCCTACTCCTTGTTCCTGCATCCATCCAGTCACTACAACCGTGTAGCGATTATTTACTGAATGAATAACACCCAGATGCAAGGGAACAGGTCACAAAGCGTAGGTGCAGGACAGATACAGTAAATCAACAAAAACCCGGTATACACAAGGCGACGAAGGATACCGTATCTATCACACTACATAGACAGGGGAGAGTAGACCAAGGCCCGTGTATAGCCGTGGTACTGTCCCGCTGGTACAGGTAGCGTGCTGGTAGGACTCCACCGCTTGGTTCTGCTTAGCTTGACACCTACCCCCTCCCCCGGGGGTCCCCCCGCGGACTTCCGTTTCCGATCGGATCGAACCCCTAGAGTAATAAGGGTTGCCCTCACACCTATGGGATAGGGGTATTGAGGGAACCGGGGGAGGGGGATGCAGGGGTTGTTGGTGTAACGGCTGAAAGGAGGCACCTGGCAGGGTGGTTGTGGGCATAGGACCGCAATGGCGGGGTTGGTTGGGGTTAGGCTATAGGCCGGGTGTTTCAAACGTTCTGAGGGAATTTGTACGGTGATAGCGGGGGTGAAGGGGATACAGGGGTTGTGGGGGTTGGGAATCGCAGTCGTCGCAGGTAGTGAAGAAGTGTAAGTTTAATTTTCAAAAAAAATTTGAATGAATAGACCCTGGAGTACTCCCTTCTATCTGACTACTCTGAATACTATGAGTACTCTGAGTACTACACCCAGTACCTATATTTTATATGTTTCTAAAGTAGGTTCTGTCTGAGTAGTATGCCCTGTAATACCCGGGTATACCTGTAGTACCCGGGTGCAATAGGGGGAGGGGCGTCTGCAAGGGAAGGGGGGGGTGGAAGCAATAAGGGTTCGTCCGTCATAAGAACTGGTAATAAGTGTCGTATCCGACACAGTAAATGCGTTGTTTGCTTGTGTCGTATCCGACATAACTCCCCCCTCTATTTGTGTATCAGGTCAATCTTTACGTTGAGATCGACGCCTATTGCAGATGTCGCCTCGGTCATGATGCTTTGAAGCTCGGTTTCGTGGTCAGCCTTTCCGATGACATACACACTGTCGTGGACGGGCAGCAGAAAACGCCAGCCCCGTCTAGTTTCTTGGTCAATGATGCGGAGACAGACAGCATTCAGAACATCGGCGACGGATCCCTGCAAGTGCCAGGAGAAGAGTTGCCCCCTGTGTACTTGTTGGGCTTTGTCGGCCTCAATTATACGACCCGTCAGGGTTTTCGTGTGACGTCGCAGTTTTCTCGTTTTCCGGCCCTTGTGCCATAGCTGGTTTCTGTAATCTTCTAGCTGTTTGGTATATGCTCGGAGCTTGTCCTGCAATGTTTCGGGCCAGTTGTCCAAAAGTTTCGTCGGGTCCGCCTTGGCATAGTGAAGCATATTTGTGTGCTTTTTACCCATGTATCTGGAGTACTGGAAAGCCTCACAAACGACATTGTAAATATCTTCCCTGAATGAACACCCGATCAGGTGTTGTATGATCGTTGGCTCAGCCTGTCTGTAGTCCAAACAAAACAAGACATCATCGTCCTGTAGACCAGTTGCCAGGCCGATTGCCCTGTTCCTCTTACTCATGCCCTGCACGTTGGGCTCTGACGCCTGGACGCGTCCGGTACGTAGTATTTGCCATGATGGGCGGCAAGGTTTTCCGTTAAACGTGAAATCACGTCCAGACAACACCTGCTTTAACCGTTCCGCATCTGCCCTCGCCTCGTGCTGTTCTTTCTGCATGAGTTGGGGTAGAGTGTAGCGTTTGATCAGGGTCGCTCGTTTCCCGCCCTTGACGGGGCTTCCGATGTTGACCCACGCAACGATTCCTTGCAATTCCGTGAGTATCCCGCGGAGCCCCGTCCTCGCCATGCATCCCGCCTCGGCGATGTCCGTAAATGATGCAGCAACCCTGCCAGTAAACCCCACGCCATGCTTGCGTTCCAGGTAAGGAATCCCCAACAGGCAGAGCCTCATCGCAGGTCGGCTCAGGCGGTTGTGAAACCTGCGTCGTACAAAGTTTCCCCATTTAACGTCCGATTCATAATCATAATCTCTCTTTTTTTCCATTGCCTGTATCCTGGGATTGTCCTTGCATGGCAGTCTTAACATCTATGAAAACGAAACGCATCAGCCTCTTGACGTCACGTTCCAGCCGGGCAGTCGCCTGTCCGGTGTCGCGCAGGTGGTCAAGAAAACGAGCAGTCTGTCGTCGGCAAATATGATCCAAACGGTCGCCGTTACTCATATGCTTTTCCCTGTACCACTGGATGGGAATCTAAGAGAGCCCTCTCTTCCTAACCTCTAACCTGCGTCCTACCGGAAATAAGTAGCTCGTAGAACTTTGTTTTGGCGCGCTCTGTTCTTTTTTGTCGTAACGTTCATGGCTCTCTCCTTCTGGGTGTTGTCTCTGCGGTTTTGGGTTCTGAACCGAAAAGGCGTCCATATCTTTGGGATATTGTGTACTCATTCTTTCATTTCCGTTTGCAGTTAGGGTTTGTGCCGAGCCGGAACGGATGCAAAGGGCACGGCCCTTCGCAGCGCCGAATGGCAAGGAATGCATTCTCATTGCCTCTGCAGTTCAGGCATATCTTTCGGATGGCCTGTATCGGGGTCAACGGGGCCTCCGGGTCGTACTTGCCAAACCGGTGATGCCACAACGGGCACTTTTCAGAGAAGCAAGTGGCAACCAGTTTTGCACTGCCGCCCATGCATTCCAGGCACATCTTTCGGATGGCCTTGCGTGGTGATGGGTGTGGATACTTCTTTCTTGTCGCTCTCTGCCCTTCTATCTCGGGCAATTTGCTGGTGGCATTGTTTCTTGCTGTTTCCATGGTTTGTTCCTTCAGTTCATATATTCTTGCTGTTCTGTGACAAAAACACCTTGATAGCGAGGGGATCATGACGAAGCCTCTGAGCTTTTACATCTTCGTATGAATCTGTCTAAGTCCTGCAGGTCAAAGAACGGACGTGTTCCCATCTGCACCACCTTGGGATAACCAGCTGTGACAAGTCGATAGATTGTCATCCGGCTGTTGCCCCATTGTTTTGCACTGCCATCTCTTCGATGATCTGCAAACTCATTCAACGTCTTATTCTTTCGATCTGAAGTTATGATCAATTCCCTCTGTTCTGTGAAGATTGCCATAGGTTAGGACTTACGCCGCTTGGATTTATGCCTTTTGATGAAGCCATCAAGATCCTCTACGTCGAAGAGCGTTCGGGTCCCGATCTTGACGCTTCGGAGCTGGCCGCCTTTTACCAGGCGGTAGAGGGTCATCCGACTAATGCCGCCCAGGTACTCCGTTGCTTCGACCGTTGATAGAAGCCGGCTCTTGGGACTTGGTGATTCAGGTAACTCGACTTTCCCGCGGAAGAAATTATCCCACCGGAAATCAGGATAGGCTTGCACAATGCCCTCCACGGCTTGCTGTGCGGGATGCATAATCAAGCCTCCTCCCGGTCAAAACCCAGGGCGTTAGGGTTTGCGTCGAGAGCTTCAGCGATTCGGAAGGCCGTGTCGAACCTAGGAACTCTTCCGTTGAGAATCTTGCTGATGGTCACGACGCTGAGGCCGGTAGACTGGGCAAGCTTTGCGCCTGTCATGCCCTTGGCGCGCATCGCACTTTCAAGATGCCGGTTGCGGCGGGGTGGGGAGTGTAGTTTGCGAGACATACGACGTACCTCCGATGATGGCTGGCCATCGGCCGTACGCCGCGAAAATAAAAAAAGGCGTCAACCGATGGCGCTGGATAGTTCATAGCACTATCCACGTTCATCGATTGCCGCCCGATGAGCTTGTCACAACCGAAATGTGCTTTAAGCATCACACTTCGATC
>JAIPIM010000208.1 GCA_021734725.1 Minisyncoccota bacterium
CGCCCTGGTCGTCCTCATGGCCGGTCCAGCCACCAACGCCGCGACAGTTGGCGCCATCGCAAGGGAGTTCGGCAAACGGATAACGGGTATCTACCTTGCGCCAATGGCCGGCCGCAGGATCCTCTTCGGATGGCTCTTTGACCTGGTTGCTGGACAGAAGTTTGCTCCACGCCAAATGGTGCATACTGAATGTCACGTCACCGGCATCCTGGGAGGGATACTTTTACTGGGGTTGTTCGCGCTGTTTGCCGGCCGGGAAATTGCCGCACGCTTGCGAAAACAGCATGAACCCACCGTTTCAGGGGACGATGTGATTGTCCTCAGAGTCGGCGGCATGTCGTGCGAAGGATGCATGCGCAATGTGCGGACCGCGCTACATGCTCAACGCGGAGTTGAACACGTTGATATTGACTTGGCGTCGGGTAAAGTCATGATCCGCGGACACGGCTTTCATGAACTCGAACTGCGGGAAGCGGTCCATGAAGCAGGATATACAATCGAATCGCCGGAGTGAAAAGTGCATCTGCACGTGAGTAACTTAGCTTACGCAGTCCTTGGTCTTCCACGGAAGTCAGAAGTCGTTAAAGCACTCGTGATGGGGCCGTAGGCTGCCGTCGGCTTCGATGAAGGCCATGTAGCCGGCACCAGAGATCGGGCCATGTTCAGGGCGGTGACCATCAACCACGAACGTATGGTTCAGCAGATGCGCCGTGAACCCGATACCGCGCGTCGACAAGGCTTCCAGCTCCACCGACAGCACCTCGCAACGTTTGGCATCGTCGAGGGCGCCCCAGCCGGTCTCGGTCGCCACCAGCCCCTTGTTTTTGTCGTTGGCGAACGCGGTGACTGCGTCGACGCCTTCCGCAAAGATCTCCGGGGTGTTCGGCCACGCATGCCAGCCGTTGAAGAGTGTGGCGATCACCCGCAGATCGGCCGCGGCAGCCGCGCCTATTGCCTCCCCGAAGCGTTCGATCGCTGCCCCGCCGTAACGCATCCAGGCATCGTGCGAGAACCACAGACGCAGCGTGTTGATGCCGGGGAAATACGCTTTACCGCGGGCGATTTCCGTGGCAATCAGATCTCCGTCGAAGGCCTCCCCCCAGATTTCCAGACCGCAACTTCCATAGCTTGGCTGATAGTTGAACCCACGGACCCCAGCATAGTCGCGGTTTTGCAGGATCACCATAGTCATTGCTCCACGGTTTTTGCGGCAGCTTCCTGAATCAGGTCTGCAAGCCGCTGGCGTTGCGCATCAATCGGGGACAGATCCCGAGTCCACATATGCCAGTCCCAGGGCAGAACGGTGTCGGGTACCTTTAGCGCGGCATCGATGCGACCACACAGATCCGCATGTGTCTCGGGGAAAAGCCGCTGGCGCAGATTGGCGAGTACGTGGAAGTATTCATAATCTTCCAGGGTCAGCAATTCGCCACTTTCGCGGTCTCGAACCATTTTACGCAAATTGGATGTATTCAGCGCGTCCAACCAGCCTTGAATGCAGGAGAAATTCGGGTTCCAGAAATTGGCGTAGGGACGGAAGGCCTCAATCCATGGATCAAGCCGATTAAAGTCGAAGGTCAGTGACCCGTCGGGTTCACGCCAAATGCTCACTTCCTGACTGAGACGTCGGTAGCCCTGGATGCCGACGGCAGCACGATAGCGGGCAAGCATCTTCACATCGCGCTGCCAATGGTTCAGGGGGCGGTGGCGGTTGCCGTCGAAGTGATAAATCAGATCGAGATTGTACCAACTGTCCCAGACCAGAGAGCGCTTGACCGGCAGGGTGCAGTTCAGCACGCGGACCGTAACGGGAATCTCGGTTGGCTCCAGGCCTTCCGGTTGCACGGTGATGTGACCGCGGTATTCGCCAGGTTGGGCGCTGGACGGCACATGCACTGTCAGCAGGACCGCCCGCGCCTCGTCCCAGGCTTCAAGCACCTTTTCAGCGCTCAACACGAACGGCTCTGCCGTACGGGCGTGGTTGGCCGTTTCATACAGGGTGACGCCGACTTCGATGCCCGGAATGATACCGCGGCAAAAGACCACCGTGTCGCGAACCCGGCGGGCGTTGCGTATTGACCAGTAATCGCGTAAATCCTGCATGCTCGCCGCGGACATATCCATTCCCATCATGGCTCTGAATGGCGCGGCTACCTCTGGGTTAACATACGGGCCGAAGTTCTTCTGCTGGTCGAGAATGATGCCGTCCGTCTCGGGGTAGCGCTCAAGCAGTTCGCGCAGGATCGTATAGTAATACTCCATGAATTCCGGAATGTCCCAGCAGCAGGCTTCCTGGATGCGATTACCCCCCGTCTCGACGCGCTCGACCGCTTTCCAGTCATCGTGCTGGGGAAACAACCATCGGTGCTTGTTGTTAATTGTGCGGAGATAGAATTTCATGCCGAGCTCGTGGCAATGGTCGATCAATTCAGCCAGGTACTCGGTCTCTTCGGCCGCATTCGGACAATGGACGTTTCGGTATTGAGGATAGGCCATGGACGGCCAATCCAGCCCGGACTCGAACTCCCAGTGTTTGCCAGGAGACGTTTCCGGGTAATACGAATCGGGAAGAATGAACAGTGTAAAGGCATTAACGCCTGCTGCGGCCCCTTTGTCGAGCAGCGGGCCGAAGTAGCCCATATCAACGACTTCACGGGTCATCATCGAGGTGCATGCTTCCAGAGCGCGAGTGGCGAAATTCATCTTCGATTTCTTCCGTTACCAGGCAACACTGTCGTTGCGGGCCAGCCATTTCTTCTCTTCATTCCAATTGGGCACGATCGGCAACGGGGGCGCACCATGTCCTGCGGGATGGCCATCCAGAAACAACATGTTGGCCCGCGCCCCGGGGTGAAGCAGGCGAATGTATCCGCCCGAAATACGGTTGCCGTCGCCGTCGGTCACGGCCGGATAGAAAATCCCGCGCCAGACATTGGGACGGTTACCTGCCGTCCGGTCGGCTAAAAAAAAAGCCTTTTCGTGAGGGCGGTCGAATTCACTTGCGCGGAAGACAGGGTAACACGGTCCGCCGTCGTAATCGGCCATGTGGGCGTTAGCAGTCCAGCAGGCCCAAGCAGACATCACAGTCCATGCCGGGCATGTCCAGACCGAGTTGGGATCTGTCAGCGGGCTGACGTAAGGGGACATGTAGTCGTCAAGCTTCATGTACCAGTATCCGGGACTCTGCGAACTCACAACCGGATCGTCCGCATGCGTGTTGGCAGGCAACTGTTCGTTGAAATCGTTCACGTACATTTCCTGCGCCAGTCCGATCTGTTTGAGGTTGCCCAGACAAACCACGGCATAGGCGCGCTCCCGCGCGTTGCGGAGAGCCGGTAACAACAGGCTGCTCAGAATTGCGATGATCGCGATGACCACCAACAGCTCAACGAGCGTGAAGGCAGCGGTTTTGAAACGAAAACAGGCATCTGGCTCGATGTATGAATTCATGACCGTCTCCCCGCCGCCCCGCCAGCCGTGGCCGCAACAAGCCCATGCTCTGCCCCCACGGGACCGGTGGTGTCGCCAATCACCAAATCGGGCGTCAGCCAAACATCCAGAAAACGGGGGTGAGGCAGGCTCAGATGGTTGATGGCGGCGTTGACCAACGGTTCGAGTGGCAAATGCACAGCCGTCAAGTGGTGAAATCCCGGCCCCTCGCTTGCGCCGGCGTCGAAACCGCAGACACTCAGCTTGTCGGGGACTGTTATTCCCCTCCGTTCAGCCATGCTGATCAGATGCACGGCCACAGAATGGCTGTAGGCGAAGACCGCGGTCGGCGCTTCGGCAAGGGAGCACATGGTGTCCAAAATTGCGCCTATTCGCTGGTTCCGTGATGCACGGTCAAGGCTTTCGAAGTCGCCGAGAACGTACTCCAAATCCCGATCCGGATTAACACGATGGTCGATCAATGTCTTCCGCCACGCCAGATGCTGTGACATCTCGCCATCGCCCGTTGGTCCGACAAAGGCAATCCGGCGGTGTCCAAAAGCCAGCAAGTGTTCAACCGCCAGCCGGGTTCCGGCAGGTAAACGACTCCTCAATAGATTGGTACGGCCCACCAATTCCGGGGCATCACCGAAAACGTAGAAACGCTCCGGTGATTCGAGAATGAGATCCCGTGTTTCGCTTCGCTGAAAACGTTTCAGGAATATGACTGACTCCCGCTGCTGAAGGAAACGCCGAACCAAAGTGGTTTCGTTTTGCTCGTCACGACCCACGATGCCGACGTTCCCGCAAATGTAGGAGGTCTCCTGCAGGCGGTGTACCGTCACATCGAGGAAGTGACAGTAGAAAGGCAACGCCACGTTGGGAATGACAATGCAGACCTTGGTGGAATGGTATCCCGGCAATTGCTTCGAAACAAAGGTGCCCACGCCGTTACGGCAGTCAATCACCCCCTCCAGGCGCAATTCCTCGATGGCGCGAGAACAGGTCGCCATGGTTGTATTGAACTCCGACGACAGAACATCGCGAGACGGCAACTGCTGGTTGGCCGTGTATTCGCCGTAGCGAATACGCTCCAAGATTGCCTCTTTGATCCACAGGTATTTGGGCTTGTTGCTACGGTTTGCGATCATTTTTCACTCCTTGAAAAACGGCCTTTCCGGCAAGCTTTCTAATAAGGTAGCATGCTATAATTAACCGTCAAACAATCCGAAGGGGAAAAACCCTGAATCAGGCTGGCAATCCGCTATCAGGTACACCAAAGGTGTATGGTCGAAATCTTTCGCTGTTCTGGCGCAACCGCCGGTGAATTCGAGTGGAAGAAAAATTGGTCAGTGATCAACAGCTAAATGCCTGGGCTATGGCCGGCGGCTGTTTAAGCTGTCCGAGGGCGGTCTCCTGCTTGCAAACGGAGGTTTTACCCCCACAAAACCATGAACGCCGCTTTGGGGGCAGTGTGACCGCTTTTTCTGTGACGGTAATGTCGCCAACCGTCCGTTGAAAAGCCGGAACCCGGCTTTTCAACGATATCAGGCGGCCGGACTTAGTGGCTCGAATCCATCAGATTCGAGGTGCTAAGTCCGACAGGCTGCTAGGGGAGGACAAACTCATACGACGAAAAGCTTACGTCGCGCATGGACGTATAGCTCGGCCGATAGCCAAACTGAAATCCCCGCGTGGCACCGCCTTCGTCTATCTGATTTGGACCGATGCTGTACACCTTCCAATGTTTACCTTCCTGGTCACGTTCGTACAAAAACAAAGCACCGTGCGGAGCAAATGGATCCCTCGGAACGTTGTCCAAATACTCGGGGACAAGCTTCTGAAGACGCCGCGGAAAATCGCCGTCGTTCATGATCTTAAATGCACAAAGCGCCAGCACTATTCTCGTCCCGCGTATGTTTGCCACGTGTAAGAGCGCCTGTTTTCTGGGGTAACCATAGCGGGGAATAACAGCAGGCAAGACCTCGTTCGCGATGCGCTCAGGGATCCCATATCGTTCATGCGCCCCTTTGTGAATAGCACTGATTACACCGCCTGTCTCGGACATATACCGTTCCGGATCATACCCGCTCTGCGAAAACGCAATCAGATGTGCATATACAGTGTCAACATAATAACTCACCTCACCGAACGTGAAGGCCCGGGCCAGCGACGCGTCATCCGCGTATCGACGATTCAACTCTTGCGTAGCAGTCACATATTCAAACCTCATCGTTTCTTCCATTGATTGAAGCCCCCCCTCCGCATGCTGCAAAATGGACCGCAATGCCGCCGTCTGTTCAAGCGGCACCAAACCATCCATGGCAACACGACGCATGCTTTCGCAGATACCGGAGATAATATCAATGGCAATTACATAATTGGATAAGGGGCCACCCCGGGTGACATGACAGCCCAGCACAACGGCCGTCCGGTAGTTGCTGGCCGCGCGCCCCCAATTGCCGTTGGAAATCTCCTTTTCGGCGTCGAAACGCAGCATTTCCGCCACCTTTTGCACGCCGGAAAGATAAGGCCGAGGAACACGCCACGATCGACAGGTAGGAACTTGACAAGCCTTCATCTGAGCCGCTTTGTGAGCATCTCGTAACGCTTGTGCATTTCTGAACAACCACCCCTCCAAGGCGGGATATTGCCCGCGCCGATATCCCCGTTCGCGAAAAGCCCTATACTCCCGCGACTCCGCGTCCATACTGGTGTTGGGCTCCGCCACACTACCTAAACGACGAATATGGAAAAAGGCATTCTCGGACGAGATATCGCTGTTGGCCAATAAAGGTTTCGCGGGACGCAACTCCACGTGTGCAAGTAAGGAGGGCCACTCGATCTCGTGTGCTGGCGTTGACAAAGAGACCGTGGACACGATATTCGTGTACCACACAACACCTCCAACCACCATGACAACGGCTGCAAGCAGTATAACGGTCATAGTTTTTCGCATCGCACACTCCCCGTAAGTTTGCTATACTTTAACAGAAGTTTGTTGCTGTGGCCAGTTTCAAGCACAACTTGAGGTGCTATTGTGAAATAGAGTTTGCCCCCGGAGTACCCGGAACATCACGAATAGGAGTACGGATCATGAAACTTATCATCCGCATTATCCTCGCCATCGCGGTGCTGTGCGCCGTAGCATTGCTTCTGATCTATCTGTCTCTGAATCGCATCGTTGACAAAGGTGTCGAAGCGGTGGGAAGTCGAGTCACGCAGACTTCCGTATCGTTGCAAGATGTGAGTATTTCGCCGTTCTCGGGAAACGGTGAACTGCGTGGCCTGCAGGTGGGAAATCCTGAAGGCTTCAACACAGACCATGCTTTCACTCTCGGCTCAATTCGAATACACATGTCGCCGGCCAGCGTTCTTTCGGATACAATTGTCATCCAGGACATCTTTATCGACGCCCCGGAAATCACACTCGAACAGGGACTCCGCGGAAACAATATTAATGCTATCCGGCGCAATGTACGCGCATTTACCGGTCCGCCCGCTGATAAGACACAGGCGGAACCGCAAAAGAAACCGGGCAAAAAAATAATCATTGATAAATTGGTTCTGCAGAACGCAAAAGTCCACGTGAGCACCCCTATGCTCAAAGGCAGAAAAACAACATTCTCTCTTCCACGCATAGAGCTGACGGATATTGGCAAAGGGTCCAAGACTGCTACTATCGCGGATGTGCTCAATCAAGTGTTGAACGCCGTAACCGAAGCAGTTGTCAACACCGCCGGCGACTCCGTCGATTTCATCAAGAAAGGAACCTTTCTGCTCGAAGGCGGCGAGGAACTGGAGAAAAGCGTGAGAG
>JAIPIM010000209.1 GCA_021734725.1 Minisyncoccota bacterium
CCATTTCTTCCCGGATCAGTGGATCGACGTTGGTGTCCAGTTCTTTACAATGTGCACAGATTCGGCGTACTAGCCGTTGTGCGAGTGCGGCCACCAGCGAGGATGCGACCAGGTAGGGTTCGACCCCCATGTCGATAAGCCGATTTACCGCGCCGACGGAATCGTTTGTATGGAGCGTGCTGAGGACAAGGTGTCCAGTCAAGGCGGAGCGGATGGCGATTTCCGCGGTTTCACTGTCACGAATTTCGCCGACCAGTATAATATCCGGGTCATGGCGCAAAATAGACCGCAGGCCACTGGCGAATGTAAGGCCGATATCGGCACGGATCTGGATCTGGCTGGTGCCATCGAGTTGGTATTCGACCGGGTCTTCAACGGTGATAATTTTTCGTTCGGAGTGTCGCACGCGGGCAAGAGCGGCATAAAGCGTGGTTGTTTTCCCGCTGCCGGTCGGTCCCGTCACGAGGATGATTCCATGTGGAAGGTCGACCAACTGTCGGAGCACGCGCAAGTGGTATTCATTGAGGCCGAGTTCAGACAGATCCAGGAAGATGGCCTGGCGGTTCAGGATACGTAGACACAATGTTTCGCCAAATCGGGTTGGCAAGATACTGACGCGCAGATCAAACTCTTCGTTACCGACATGCACCCGGATACGTCCGTCGTGGGGCAGGCGTTGTTCCGCGATATTGAGGTTGGCCATAATCTTGAGACGGCTGACGATGGAGTTGTGCAATTCTCGCAGGCCGGGTGGAGTGGGTATATCGCGCAACATACCGTCTATACGATAGCGGACTTTAATGACATCCTGAAACGGCTCGATATGTATGTCCGTTGCGTCCAATTCCAGGGCCTCAAGCAGGAGTTGATTTACCAAATGTATAATGGAGGCGGTTTCGGCATCGTCAGCTTCCGCCAGGTCCTGGTTTTCGAAGCCATCGAAAACCACTGCGTCCACGTCCTTCTGGAAACTCCGATCTTTGCGAATTTGCATTACGGTGTCTGCCCCAATACCGTAAATTCGTTTAAGTGCACGTCGGATATCGGACGGCGTGGCGATGAGTGGTGCGAGGCGGACGCCGAGGAGGACGCGGAGGTGTTCGCGATTTCGCATACTTGGTGGAGATGCAAAGGCGGCGGTCAGTGTTTGCTTCTCCAGTTTGATGGGTACCAATTTGTAATGGAAAGCGACTTTAGCCGAGACTTTCTGGGTGGCATCTTCGGCAATATCTTTCCCCGCCAGATTTACAAACTCCAGGTTTGAACACTGAGCCAGAACAGCATACACTTGTTCTTCGGAGGCGAAGCCGAGGTCAATGACGGCTTGTTCTGTCGGAACCTGGGCGCGGCCGACGCGCCTGCGCACCAACTCGGCCTGTTCCTCTGAGATATGGTGCTGTTGGATCAGGGAGGTAAGCAGGCTGGCGTTGCCGCTGGCTGAGTGTGAGAGGGGTGATTCAATCATGGTAATTCAATGGTTTGCTGTTCGCCGAACAGGATTTCGTAGTCTTCGCCTGCCGGGGATCGGATGACCAGCGATGCGTCACTGAATTCGACAACTTCATAGTTGCAGAGATCGGCGGACTTTGCTTGGTCGCACAATTTCTGATTTTGTTTGCAATAGATGGTTTCTCCGCTGCCAACAATACGCACCCAGGCGAGGGATTCCGTGCCCAGCGTCATTTGTCCGCAGTACTTTAGTGTCTCAGTCCTGGGGGGCTTAGGCACTGGTTTCGGTTCCGGTTTTGGTTCCGGCTTGGGCCTGGGGATGGGTTTCGGTTCCGGTTTCGGTTCCGGCTTTGGTTCCGGCTTGGGCCTGGGGATGCTGACAACGAGACGCCGTTGTGCGTGAAAAAAGAACGGATTTTCCCGGTTGTTTCGCAAGTTCACCGTGATGGTGGGCGACGATAGAAACTCAAAGGCCTCATTATGGAAAATATCGGACTGTGGAATGGACACGGGAGCTTGCCCGTATGTCTGTTCCTTTTCAAAGCCGAATATCCACAGAGAACTGCAAAAAATCAGGATGACAAGGCTGGTTCCGAACAGGGTTTTCTCCCATTCCCGAACCAGTTTCTTTCCCCACCTTGTGAGCGTGTCACGCATAATATCCCAACTGAAGGTTATGCCCCCGCGGGCAGGACACGTTGTTTTTCCTCGGGTTTGATTTCCAGCCGTTCTTTGAGTCGAAGGAAGGTGCTGCATTCCAGATCGACCTCCAGTTCCCGTGCATTGCCGTTGGCCCGGTTTGGTGGAAGCTTGCGGATCTGGATATGATTGACCGGGATAAACTGTTTAGTAGTGTGCAATCCCTTCAGGAACGCAGCCAGTTCGGCGGCATCACAGTGGACAGTCATGGCGATCGGAAATTCCAGGATGTAAGCATCCTGCTCTTTTTTGTCAAGGACATATGCGAGAATGGGTTTGACCGTGATTTGAGATGCCCGCTGGGTGACGGTACGAGTTGCCTTCGGATCCTCGGCGGTGGGCGCACTCACGGTGCGTTTCACGAGCGTCCGCGCAGGCACGAGATTGTGATCCAGTGCCGTCTGTACAATTGTTTCAAGACTCCACAGCTGGAAGATCAACTGGTAAACTTCCGTTGCAACGGAGTTTTCGCTTAGTCGAAGGACTTCTTCGGCCAGTATAATGCCCCGTTTCTGAAGTGCACTGCTGATCTCGGCAAAGTCTTCTTCATAGTCCAGGCGAGTCATGTAGCTTACGTACTGGGTTGGGTCGACACTCGCATCCTTGGGAAATCGTTCCGTAAGTCTATCGGCAAACGTGGCATGGATGCGTTCTGCAATAGTGTCCGCATATTGCTCCAGTTCAGCCAATTGATGGTGCTTGGCACGCTGGATGCGTCGCAATTTGGCAGGATCGACAGGCCATCCTTTTTGGCGGATTTGATGTTCTGTTTCGTTGAGTGAGCGCTGCAGATCCGCTACTTCGTTATGCTTCGGGCGCAGCACATAGAAATACGTCCCGGCGGCCGGCAGGGCGAAGAGAAGTAGGGGGACTGACAATGTGCGGTGGCTTGGGGACCAGGCGGGCATTTTACCACCTCCCTCTCTCTCGGCAGATGTACGTCTTGGGTGTTAAACGGTAAGCGAAGGGTGAATCGGCGGTAACTACCTGTCCGAGCCTCTTTGAAAAAACTCACCCAGGGGATAAAAATGTCTTCCCTTCCTGCTGTTTCAGCTTCGGGCATAAGATCGACATTGGTGAAAAAGTTCGTTGCGGTACCTTCCTGGCTGGATGGTCCGGCCCCCCGTTCCGTTTGTTTGTCCTCAGTATTAAGGCGGTTTATGAAGTTCTTGACAAAACGGTATGGTTCGTTGGGGTCCGATGTTGTGTAAAGCGCCGCGATCATGCCGTCGAGTGGTTTCACCGCGGTGACGGGAATGCGTCTTGTTTCATGGTGGCTTCCTCCGTTTGACGAGGCGCCGTCTGACGGTTCAGTTGTCGACGAGGGGGCCAGCAGCGGGTTGCCTGTTTCGCTTAAGGGCGCCGCGTCGCCGCGGGATTGTCTGCCGGTCTGAAAACTCTGCTTGTCTGCCAAGTACACGATCCATCCCTCGGCGTTGCGGTTCGCAGCTGCCATGGTTTCACGTGCGTCGCTCAGTTCCGCCAGAGACTGCAGGAATCGACGTGCATGATTTCCCTTTTCAACGAGCGGGATGAGCGTCTTTTGTCGAAATGCAATTTTGCGCAAGGTATCTTCCAGTTCCGGTACAATACTAGTGGCCAGGTTTACGCTTTTGAGCTCCCGCTGCAGCGTTTGTCTTCGGTTGACAACGTTGGAATACACTTTCACCTCGACAAAAGTGACGATTGCCGCCAAGATGCCGGCTGCCGCGACCAGGTATGGAAACCGAAGACGCCGCATAGCCTGCGAGCGCACTGCTTTTGGAGCGAGAGAGATGTGGAGCGGTGAGGCGGACACTCCTTGCAAGGCAAGCCCGTAGGCCGTTACCAGCACGGGATCTCGAGTCTCGTTTCCCGGCAGAGGCACACCGATGACTTGCGACGGACACTTGAAGATGGCGCCGATGTAGGCGTCGAGCCCGTTTACATGTGCTCCTCCACCGCAGAGTGAAACAGAGGCAAACTGTACTTTTGCTACCTCTGACGCCTCCTGAGCCCGCCAGTTTTCCAAGGCTCCCTGCAGTTCCGTTCTGAGCATGCTTGCTGCTTTAACGTATGGCGAATTCGCGTCGGCTGGACGAATGATATGGTCCGGGTCAGCCATATCCTCTCGTACTTTTTCAATTGAACTACCGAGTTCCTGCGCAACCTGTTGGATGTATTGCTCCACGCCGAACATAAGGGCACTTGTGAAGAGGATTTGGCGACCGGCCAGAACCACGACCGTCGAATTTTCGGCACCTACATCGATGAGCAGCTGCGGCGCTTCCGAGGCCGTTTCTTGGGGGTAGAGATGGAGGTATGCCGCTGCCAGGGCAGTGGCATTAATTGTGACGTCCGCCAATCGCACTCCTGCAGTCTGTAGGTTGTGGGCACGTTCCTCCACCACAGATTGTCGGCAGATACCGATCAGGACGGGGCGTTTATCGTTGAGCGTGGAAGTCATCAGCTGGTGATCGTAGATGAAGGCTTCCTCGGAGAGCCCCGCGAGATGCTGCGTTTCGAAGCGCACCATGCCGTCCAGGTTTCCTTCGCTCCCCGGCGGGAAGTCTGTAACCTGTGTTGTCGCCAGGTATTGAGGGATCCCTGCAACCGTTTCTTTTCGGGACCATCCCTGTTTGTCCAGCCACGGTCCCACCTCTGTTGCCAGTTCCTGTTCGTCGAGTATCCCCTCGGCACGACAGTCGAGTTTGTGTGCCGCCGTAATGGTTACGCGGTTTCCGCGACGGGATACCAGTACGGCCTTGGCAACGGCTTGGCCGATATCCAGCCCCAAAGCTTGTTTGTGCTCAAATACACGCATTCAAAGAGTTGTACTCATGTATCGGGTTTTCATCTAAAGAATTCAGTCAGATCACAGACATCAAACGTCTCTGCCGACGCGCCTTCGGCTCATTCGCTTGTCTGCATATATCTCCCGGAAGAATCGAGCAAGCTCGCAGTCACGAAAATAATGAGGTGTTGCGGATTATCGCTGTATGTTTTGTGCCGGAACAACTGTCCGACAAGCGGGAGATCTCCAAGGATTGGCACTTTCCATATGGACTGGTCTTTATTGTGGGATATCATGCCCCCAAGCACAACTGTCTCTCCGCTTTCGACAACAGCCGACGTGGTGAGTTTGTTTTCATTGGTTCGCGGCAGGCGCACCAGACCGCCCCGGTTCTCGAATTCGTCATCTTCTTCGTTCTTCTTCTTGTTGTTGTTGGGTTCCTCATCGCTGCCGGTTTCGAACTCCACCCATTCGACAAATTCAATGATCTCCGGCTGGAGGGCCAGCATAATTTTATTTCGGTCGTTACCTATGTTGACTTTGACGCTTAGAGTGATGCCGAGTTCCAATTCGGTTGGGCTGCCGGTGGGAACGATGCGCGTGGCGGGATTGTCGCCTCCTGTTGATTCCAAGTCGTACTCTCCGAAATAGAAAATCTTGTCGCCGCGACGTATTTCGGCGGTTTGATTGTTGACGACAGTCACTCGCGGCGCACTCAGGGTGCGCGTACGCCCGCTTTTCTCAAGTGCGTGGAGTACGGCTTCGTACTCATGGTTACCGAGAATTCCGGTGACTGCGAGGTTCAGTCCTGATGCTCCCTGTGCGAATCCGGGGAAGGTTGATGACCCGAGCAGGCTCATGACGGCTTGTTCCGCGGCGGGGTCACGGGGGTCCATTTCAAATCGCTGGATATCGACGCCGAGTTCAGCGGCGTCGCTGTACGAGATTGTCAGGAATCGGGCTTCTATCAGCACCTGTTGAGGAGGGGCGTCAAAATGCTTCAGCAGGTCTTCAGCGGCCCGGATATTCTCTCTGGTGTTGCGCAGCAGCAGGAGGTTTCGGTTTTTAAAGACACGCAGTACGGCATTTTCCGGACTTTCCGCCAGGATTTCCTGCAATGCCTGCAGAAGTTCTTCGTCTTCCTCGCCACCTCCGAACCCCTCACCGGTCAGCACGGGAATGGTGCCGCTGCGCAGTGGGTAGATCCGAGTGATGAGACGGGGCCCCCCGCCGGCGGGCTTTGCGCTTTCGGTAATCCAGATGGTATTGGCCCCGATATGGAAGGCGATACCCATGTTGCGAGCGATGTAGTTAAGCAGTTCGTGCAGGGGGACATCTTTGACGTTGATGGTAAGCTTCTGTTTTCCGCTGAGAGCTTCGTCGGCAATAAAATTCAATCCCTCAAATTGATTGAGTACTTCAACCAGTTCTTCCACGCCTGCATCCGTCAGGTGCATCGTGACGGGTTGATTAATCAGGTCCTCCATCGGGCCGCGCGGCAGCTCATACAACTCGTCGTCGGCTGAGATGACCACAGTGTGGCCATAGGTTTCCGGGTAGGTCAGAGCTTCTTCCGTTTCGCGCAATGCTCTGTCTAGGGCCTCATCCTGCCGACGCGCGACGTCTGTCGCCGGCTGGGGTTGTATCGAAGTTCCGGAAACGCGCGTGTTCGCCAGGGCTTCCCGATTAGGCGCGGGCGGCTCGGCGTTCGTTTCGACGGACGGCATATGGGTGCAGGAAACGATGAATAGAATTGCAGGAACGATGAAACAGTAACACTTCCGCATAACGAAGACCTTCATGAATCTGTGGACTCCTGGACAGGATCTCGGCACCAGCCAAATTCCGGTGTTGAACGGTATCAGGAATCGGTGTAATAGATAAGCGCACACCTTACAAGCGGGAACCTGATTCTACAAGTGGCCATCTTCCCATTTCGGACGGCTCTTAAACACATTCCCGTTGTATGCCACATTTAGAAAGGGAATACTCTCCTGATTGTTGAATTGAGCACCGGGATTGTTCATTACACGATCGACATCGGCTACGTGCCATGCACAACGAATGACAGGAAACTGCGTACCGTTATAGCCGAGGTTAAGCTGAAAGTTTTTCATGGCACGCCAGGTGACCGCTTCGGTCGGGATGGGGGCTGAGCTTCCATCCGGGGCGGTGATGTGCGTAAAGGAGTGGGGTGCATCCGTGCATTCATAGAAGTAACTGATGCGGGTTACTTCGGAGTTGGGATCCACATCTACTCCGGTGTTCCCGGGGCGGTCGTACGCACTGCTGAAATCGCTGTCCGGTCGTGCAAGCCATTGAC
>JAIPIM010000210.1 GCA_021734725.1 Minisyncoccota bacterium
CTGTTGAAGATTAATGATGGTGTTGTCCCGGCCTCCGTACTGCGTGCAGTCTTCCGGGAAATCTGGTCCGGGGCGGTTGCGCTTCAGGAGCCCGTCAAGGTCGCTTTTCTGGGACCCCTGGCCACATTTACGCATCAGGCGGCACTGGCCACTTTCGGAAGTGCCGTGACGTACGTGGATCAGCCCACGATAGCGGATGTCTTCGATGCTGTCAGTCGTCGCGAGGCCACGTACGGTGTGGTGCCGGTGGAGAACTCTACGGAGGGATCCGTCACGCATACGCTGGACATGTTTGCGGACACGGATCTCAATATTTACGCGGAACTTAACCTGCCAATTCATCACAGCCTGCTGTCCAATTGCAAGCCTGCGGACATTACAACTGTTTACAGCCACCCCCAGGTGTTTGGGCAGTGCCGCCGCTGGCTTCATCGCAATCTCCCGCGTGCTAAGCTGGTTGAGGTTGCAAGTACGACTGAAGCCGCGGGGCGTTGTTCCCGTGAGGCGAATACGGGTGCCTTGGCCAGTGCGTTGGCTGCGCAGCAGTACAACGTGCCGATTCAGGAATCGAATATCGAGGATGCATCAGAAAACACCACACGATTTTTTGTGCTGAGTAAGAAAAAGCCTGAAGCAAGTGGCGACGACAAGACATCCCTGCTGCTGGCCATTCGACACCGTGTCGGTGCGCTTTACGAGAGTCTCCTGCCGTTTGGGAAGCACGGAGTGAATCTGACCTTTATCGAGAGCAGGCCCTCCAAGCGACGCAGCTGGGAGTATTTTTTCTTCATTGATTTTGTTGGGCACGTGTCTGATCCGCACGTACAGCAAGTGCTTAATGACTTGGCGGAGACGTGCCAGTTCGTGAAAATACTGGGGAGCTATCCGCGCGCCCCTGAATCGGAAGGGTAAACGCTGTGAGTGTCTTGGAAAAATGGCAGAATCCGGATGTCGCCGCCATCACGCCGTACGAACCTGGCCGCCCCATTGAAGAGGTTGCTCGTGAATTGGGGATAGACCCGGCCTCGATCAGTAAACTGGCCTCCAACGAAAATCCCCTGGGAACGTCGCCGAAGGCGCTGGACGCATTGCGCAAGAAACTCCCTGAGACGTTTCGTTATCCCGACGGTGGCGCCTACTATTTGCGGGAGAAGTTGGCGGCCCATTTTGGCGTTGTCCGACAGCAGGTTGTCCTCGGGGCAGGGTCAAACGAGATCCTCGAATTTATCGGTCACTGTTTCATGAGTAGCGGGCGCTCGGTCGTGGTGTCGGCCCATGCCTTTGTGATCTACAAACTTATTGCACGCATGTTTGATACACGTGTGATTGAAGTGCCTGCAACTGCTGGACTCGGCCATGACCTGAACGCCATGGCGGAAGCAATCGAGGACGATACCTGCGCGATTTTCGTTTGTAATCCCAATAATCCTACGGGTACGCTCGTCGAACAGGACGCGGTCGACGCTTTTCTGAAGAAAGTGCCGGATGATGTTCTGGTGGTGTTTGACGAGGCCTATGCGGAAATAGCGTTGGGCTCAATGCCGGACACGCTCAGTATTGTGAAATCCCGCGGCAACTGTCTGATGCTTCGCACGTTCAGTAAGGCATACGGTTTGGCGGGGCTTCGGATCGGTTTCGGCATGGGGCCCCAGCCTCTCATCGAAACCCTGCAGAAGGCGCGACAGCCGTTCAACGTTAATCGATTGGCGCAGGAGGCGGCCTTAGCCGCACTGGACGACGATGAATTCATTGAACGGAGCAGGGAGCTTTTCGCGGAGAGCAAAAAATACCTGGAGACCTCCTGTGAAAGGCTGGGGCTGGACTACGTTCCCACAGTGGCCAATTTTCTGCTGATCAAAGTGGGGGACGCGCCCCCTGTTACGCAGCACCTGTTGGGAAAAGGTATTATTGTACGCCCCATGGCTGGCTACGGCTTGCCGGAATATATCCGGGTCAGCTTTGGCGTCATGGAGGAGAACCGCAGGTTTATCGGCGCCCTCAAAGAGATCATGGCGCCCGACGAAGAGTAATAATACCACGCCACGTGCGGCGTTGACGACACAACCCGACAGACGACATGACAGCCTATGAGAAATGCTTTTGAAATCCTGGCCGAGCGCGGTTTCCTGTATCAGTCCACGGATGCCGCCGTCCTCAAAGACCATTTGTATGAGCAGCCAGTAACCTTTTATGTCGGGTTTGATCCGACCGCCGACAGTCTTCACATCGGGCATCTCCTGCCTGTCATGGCTATGCGCTGGTTGCAGCAGTGCGGCCATCGTCCAATCGCGCTGGTCGGCGGCGGCACCGCGATGGTAGGGGACCCTTCGGGAAAGACCGAGGCCCGTCCCGTGTTGAGTCGGGAAGAGATCGATCGGAATGCCGCGGCCATTAAGGCGCAGCTTACGCGATTTTTGGATTTCTCCGATGATCGGGCTCTGCTGGTGAACAACGCCGACTGGTTGGCCCCGCTGAATTACATTGAGTTTCTGCGGGATATCGGACGCCATTTCAGTGTTAATCGCATGTTGGCCGCCGAATCCGTAAAGCAGCGTCTGGAGACAGGATTGTCCTTCCTTGAATTCAATTATATGCTATTGCAGGCGTACGACTTCCATGTGTTGTGCCGCGATGAAAATTGCACGCTTCAACTGGGTGGGCAGGATCAGTGGGGAAACATTGTCGCCGGCATCGATCTTACACGGCGCCTGGAACAGAAAGACGTTTACGGGATCACCTTCCCGCTGCTCCTGAAGAGTGACGGCGAGAAGTTCGGAAAGACGGCGTCGGGGGCTGTATGGCTCGACAAAACTCGCACGAGCCCCTATGACTACTACCAGTTCTGGCGTAATGCGGAAGACGCCGATGTCCAGCGTCTTTTAGGGTTCTTCACATTGCTGCCCATGGAGGAGGTGAACCGGCTGGCCGGCTTGGAACCGCCGACACTGAACCGGGCCAAGGAGGTCTTGGCGTATGAAGCCACGGCATTGGCTCATGGTGAAGCGGAAGCGGCCAAAGCCTATCTGGCCGCTGGTACCCAATTTGGGTTCGCGGATCCCGACGGCGCCATTGACACCAGCAGTAACGTCCGCAGTGTTAAGCCGAAGAACCAAGTAGCGGACCTGCCCACCCATGAAGTGGCGCATAACGACTTGCAGACCGGGATCTGGATCGTCCAACTGCTCAAGGAAAGTGGTCTTTGCAGTTCCAATGGCGAGGCCCGTCGACTGATCCGAGGGGGCGGGTGCTACGTGAACGAGGAGCGCGTCAACGACGAGAAACGGGCGGTTACCGTCGATGACCTCGAGGACGGTGGGATAATGCTGCGGGCAGGCAAAAAAAATATCCGGCGCATTGTTGTGGCGCGTTGAATTCAGGAACATGAAGAGGAATGGTCGAATGACTTCCAAAGAACGTGTTTTAACCGCCGTCGCCCATGAAACGCCTGATCGAATCCCCATTGATTTCGGCGGGCATCGTTCATCCGGGATTGCTGCAATTGCCTACGCCAAACTGAAACAGGCACTGGGTATTACATCCGGAGATATCTATGTCTATGACATGATACAGCAGCTGGCGATTGTCGAACCTGACGTTTTGGATGCGGTCGGCGCGGACACCATTGAACTGGGGCGTGGGTTCTGTCTCGAAGAGAGGGACTGGAAGCCCTGGAGACTTCCGGACGGTACGCCGTGCAAAGTGCCGGCATTTATCAATCTCGAAGAACGCGGTGGCGATACGTACCTTTTATCCGACGACGGCATCGATCTGGGGGTGCAGAAAGCGGGATGCCTGTATTTCGAGCAAGTGTACTGGCCGTGGCTCGACCGGGACATCGCCTCCCAGGATTTCAGTGACTTGGAGGATGCGCTGGCGCACAACATGTGGACCGCGATCCCTGCGCCCGGCGGTCATATCCCGTTGGACGACGAAGGTCTCAAGCAGCTTGCGGACGGTGCCAGAAAGTTGCGCGCCACCACCGACCGCGCCATCATCGGGTTGTTTGGTGGTAACCTTTTCGAAGTACCGACGTTTCTCTACAGGATCGATACTTATCTGATGCATATGGGCTTGGAGTCCGATGCGTGCGCCCGTTTGTCCAGCGTGTTGTGCGATTAGTATATGGCCAACCTGGAGAAGTGGCAGACGGCGGTTGGACCGTACATAGACAGTGTTCTTTTCGGCGACGACCTCGGCGGGCAGACCGGGCCCCTGATGTCCCCGGATATGTACCGGAAATTGTACAAACCTTACCACCGTGAGATGTGGACGCGTGTGAAAGAACTAGCTCCGCATGTCAAGATTCAACTGCATTCCTGCGGTGGCATAGAACCACTGCTTTCGGACCTTGCGGACGCCGGGCTGGACATCGTGAACCCGGTGCAAATTACCTGCCGCGGAATGGACGCTCAAGCCTTGAAGCAAAAGCACGGAACCAGGCTCACTCTCTGGGGCGGCGGCTGCGATACGCGTGAGGTGCTCCCCCACGGGACACCGGAACAAGTGCGCAATCATGTCCGGGAACAGGCCCAAATCCTGGGTGCGGGAGGGGGATTTGTCTTTCAGCAGGTACACAACATCCTGGCCGACGTGCCACCCGCGAATATCGTTGCCATGTTCGACGAACTGCGCACGTGCCGCACGTAAAAACCCCCGCCCATTGAGCACGGCACTGTTTTACCCCTCCATCTTCGTTCACCCATGTGGGACACGGTCATCGCAGTGTGGAAGTGAGTGTGTGGGTATGTGGGTGTGGGCGTGTTGGCACCCCGCATACACCCATACGGTTGCGGCACGGAGGCCCCTCCCACATTGTAGCACCGAAGTAGGCGACAGCTATCAACTGTCGCCCACACACGGGCACGGACATCGAAAACAGACCGTTCACCGTACAGTCAATGCCGGTGTGGATGCACGCGGTTGATGTTCCGGTGGTTCGTCGAACTCCAGTGCGATCACGGTAACGCCGGCCAGAGAGTCCGGGCTGGTTTCGGGAAGATCCCGCAGAAGAATACGATACCCCTCCTGTTTGAACGAGATCGATTCGCCCGAGACGAGGAAGCGCGCCGATTTCAACGGGGTTTTGAATCCGCCCAAGCCGAATTCCTTTCCCGGCCAGCAGCGGCACCAGAAATACACAGTCTTGCCTTTTTGTGAGCAGTCGCCGCAGGCGCATGTCCCCAGGGGTGCACGATCGACCGTGCCATAGACTGCCTCGCTGTTTTGTTCCAGCCATTTGCCCACGGTTTCCAAAGGCTTGACTGCTTCTTCCGGCACGGCACCGTCAGGCGTGGGTCCGATGTTGAGCAGGAGATTTCCCTGGCCGCCGCTCGCGGTATTCAGCATCTTCAGAATATCGCGTGTAGTCCAGCTGTCCCGCGCCGCTGACGGCATATACCCCCAAGACGTGTCGTTGAACGTCATGCAGGCCTCCCATCCACGACCGGTTTCCGCGGGGCGAACGTGACCTTCCGGAGTGGAGAAATCTTCGGGGAGCACGGCGCGGTTGTTCATCAGGATGTGCGGCTGGAGATCGCGCACCATCTGATTCATGGCATCGGACTCCCATCCTTCGGGATTGACCAGCGGCTGTGGAACGTCATACCACAGGATATCGATCTTGCCATAATTCGTCATCAACTCTCGCACGCACCCATGGGTGAAGTCAATGAATCTCCTGCGCGCGGCCGTGTCGTAGAGGCATCGTCCGCCATCCGGATGATGCCAGTCCATAAGGGAATAATAGAACCCTACTTTGAGGTCGAATTCGCGGCAGGCCTCAACGTATTCCGCGACCAGATCCCGCCCCGGTCCGCGTTTCACTGCATTGTAGTCGGTTTGCCTGGTATCCCATAGGCAATAGCCTTCGTGGTGTTTAGTTGTCAGAACCATGTACTTCATGCCCGCGGCTTTGGCGAGGCGTGCCCACTCCCGCGGTGCGCCCGGTTGCGGTTGGAAGTCATCCGCGAGTTGCTCGTACTCATCGGGGGGGATACATTCAATGGCCTGAACCCATTCGTTACGCCCGATTAAAGCGTATATTCCCCAGTGAACGAACATCCCGAACCGCGCGTCGTTCCACCACTTCATCCGTTCCGTGCGAGAGTGCGAAATCTCTTCGAGGTAGACGTTTCTCGGCTTCAGTTCCATGCTGCGGATCCTTTCCTAAAGTTAGCGTTTTACGAGGCTAGCGAAATGTCGCTTTTTGTAATTCTCGGTCCTGGTTCTCTGTCCCCGGTCTGCGGTTTTGAACTCAGAACCAGGAACCACGAATGACTCGCGCGACAAGGGGTTCACCTTTTTAGAGTGGACTCGAAGCTGACCTTTAACATACCACACTTATTTGCGAACCACTATCACTCACTGCGTATTCGGATACCTGGAGTTGGTCGGTTATACGTCGGCTGGCAATCCCCGCCAAAAAGAGCGAAAGCCTATGAGAAATAGGTACGAGACGGTGGCGATACTTTTACCCATGGGGTCTAGATCGGCTGCACCGCGGGGCCCCTCGTCGCCCGGGACCTGTTCAAGAAGTTACAGCAGCCCGGGATTGAGTTGCCATACCCAGTAGTTTAACGCGCCGGCAAAGGTCATCCACAGCGGGTACGGGACACGCCAGGCCCCTGCCGCTGGTCGAACCCTCCAGAAGCTGATTGTGTTGGCAACGATTAGCAGCCACGCAGGAAAACCGACTCCGTGCATGTCAAAGATCAAATTCTCATAGCCGCGGATATCCTGCAGACGAAGAAATATATGGCCGTGCGGCAACCCGCCGTGCACGAGCGCACCGTTCTCTTTTTGTTCTGCCACGCGAGCGCCGATACGCCCCCACTCGACAGGGAACGTCCCGTCGCTTTCGGCGGGATCGGGTGCCCTGTAAGCGTGGAACTCGCTCCAATCTTCCAGGGGGTGGTGGTGAACCGATCCAGTAATTCCGTCATCGCTTGTTTCCCAAGTACAACCCGAAAAACAGGGCGGTTGCATGCGGATGGGCTCTTACACAAGTTGAATAACATGGGGGACGAAGTTCCTGATTGAATCTATACGAATGTAACAAAAGTAACTAGAAATTTGATATTTGTACGAGATTTTTTCAAAAATACCATATTCCGTGAGAAAAAGCCTTTAAAAAGGCCAGTAAGTGATTGAGAACCTGTTGGGCTGCAATATATTATGCAGTATTTAACGAAGCATAAAAATGCTAACCCAACAGGTGAAATGATGTACAAGATACAACA
>JAIPIM010000211.1 GCA_021734725.1 Minisyncoccota bacterium
GAAATAGCGCTACCCTATCCCCGAAACCCTTAAACGCCAAAAACCATGCAAAAAAATGCTTCTAACCTCCTAAAAACAATAATAATCAGATACTACGCATTTAACGACAGACACTTAACTTTCTATGACCACAATGTAGTTTGTTGTCGGGACCAACTTCCGCTTTTTGCTGGGGAATTAGGATAGTGAGCGGAATAGACACCGGTGCCGGTGCCTCCGGCACGGAAAGCAACGAAGGTTTGTCGAGCGCATCCTGTGGCGGTGCAGATGAGAAGAGGGGTGGTGCCATCCGCTGTGTTGCACAACCGGAACATAGCATCACAACGGCTGCCCCGAGTACTCCGACCTGTCTACCGATATTCGCGTTTACCTTCATCTCTGGTCCTCCTTGTGTTTTGTTCTCAATCCAACGTCACGCATGAGGCTCAAAATGGCCCGCGTCCGCGCGGGTCATTTTGTAGCTCTCGATGCGTTTGTTGTGCTCAGTTCTTGTTGTATCCGTACTGTCCGCGAGAGAGCAGGACCTGCTTCCAGTGTTGCTCTCTGGCGATCACCGTCTGATCGTCGGTCTTCATGCCGCAGTACTCGAGAAGGGCGAACCTAAAGTTCTTGCGAGCGTAGTCGAGTCCGTTGCGTTTGATGAGAGCCGTGAGCTCATCATTGTACCCGTGACCGGTGCCAGCGTAGCACTCCCATCTAGACCAGATGCCGGCAATGCCGTAGGCAGAGCCGACATACCTCTTCCCGTTGCTCGTGTCCGTAATGAGGTATACCCCTTTGGCGTTACCGAGGGCAGTCTTCCAGTCCGTCCGTTGGCGCTTGATTAGGTTTTCCAGCATGGGAAACCCGATGTCGATCCTGTCGTACCCACAGAACGCTTCCCCCGAGTAAGGCTCAGGTAGGATTTCTGCCACGATCAGGTTCGGATAGTGCTTCTCGAAATTGACCGCCTTGGCCCTTCCTGGGCGCTTGAGAGATATCTTCAAGCGCCCCGTGAGGGCTTGGTAATCGGATACGCGCTCGATCTCGTAACTGTGGGAATTGTCGATGGACTTGCGGGTGACCACTCGGTAGACGCCGCCAAAGAGCCACGTGTCCCGTTGCGGGTAGAAATCGATAAGGGAGAATATGAACTGTCTGCTGAAGTCATCACGTTTACCGCGCCACGAGTTCCATCCATCCCACTCGGCCCGGTCTCGGACAAAGACATCGAGCGGCTGGTCATGCCCATTCCAGCAGGCAAGGTGGAGTTTGAATTCCCCCGGGTCAGCAATCGAGCAGACTTGCGAAAGCGGAATGTCCATTTTTTTCCTCTCAGCACAACAAGTTATTCATGAGTTTCTCAGGAGCTTCCCGGATGGGATGATATCCTGAAGTAAGGATACATTACACCTGGATATGGCAGTTGACAAATATTGAAAGGGAAGTACGATAGGGTCTGATATTATGACATGCTGCGGGATATGAAATATGGAAGGGATAGATGATGATTCGAGGGCCGAAGCAGTTATGGGAGAAGTACGACCGATGGATGGCCGCTGGAAGTGTACCGCGAAATGAACAGGCTGAATATCGGAAGTGGCTGCGTTTCTATCTCGATTTCTGCACGAAGTACAGTCATGAATACGCTAATCTCGCGAGCTTGGAGCCATTCGTTGAAAAGTTGGCCTCTAAACGTCAGACAGTCGAGCAGCGAGAACAGGCGAAGCGGGCGGTTGGGATTTATTACCGGATGATGAAAGAGCCGGAAGCAGGGTGCGGCAACCCGAAGAACCGCCGACAAAAAGCCGACGAACCATCGAAAAAACCCCGAAGAAGTACCGATGGACCATCGAGGAAATCTCGAGGGACCATCGAAGAAACGTCCAGGAAGCATCGAGGAAGCGTCGAGGGGATTGATCACGAGAGGGGGTCGCGGCGTGGAAGCCCCTCCCACGTTAAGGGGTCGCCGGGTGGAACCGCCTCCCACGCTAAGGGGTCGCCGGGTGGAACCGCCTCCCACGTTGGAAGGTCGCCGGGTGGAAGCCCCTCCCACGTTGGAGAGGGGGTGTCGTGGCGACGGGAGTTTGCGGCGTTGCGGGAGGCGATCGAGATGCGGCATTATTCGCCGCGGACGCTGAAGACGTATCGGGTGTGGGTGCGGAAGCTGCAGGCGTTCACGAGGAGTAAGCCGCCGACCGAGCTGTCGGTCGAGGATGTCAAGGCGTTTCTGTCGGATCTCGCGGTGAACCGTGGGGTGTCGGCGTCGACCCAGAACCAGGCTTTCAATGCGCTGCTTTTCTTTTTTCGTCACGTCTTGAATCGGGAATTCGGTGAGGTCGACGGGGTGGTTCGTGCGAAACGACGGAGGTATATCCCTGTGGTGCTTTCCCGGGACGAAGTCAATGCTGTGATTACGCGGCTTGAGTCGCCGTATGATTTGGTGGTGAAACTGCTGTACGGATGCGGACTGCGAATCTCGGAGAGCCTGGAGCTTCGCATTGGATGCTTCAATCTGGATGCGAGGGTATTGACGGTCCACGATGGAAAAGGTCAGAAAGACCGGACGGTGCCGCTGCCCGAGGTGTTGATTGACGAGATACAGGAGCGATTCAAGCAATTATCGAGCCTGCATCGTTCCGATCTGAACAGAGGTTATGGCGGGGTGTTTTTGCCGGCGCAACTGGAGAAGAAGTACAAAAAAGCACCCCGGCAATTCGTCTGGCAGTGGTTTTTCCCTGCGTCGCGCTTGACGCATGTGAAGAAAGCAAACGAGTATCGGCGCTATCATCTGCAGCCCTCGCATGCGACCAAGGCCATCCGGGAAGCAGTGCAAGCGGCGGCGATTCCGAAGCGTGTGACGCCGCACACGTTCCGGCATACGTTCGCCAGCCATCTGCTGCGGGCGAACTACGACATCCGCACGATCCAGGAATTGCTCGGGCACAGCGACGTGAAGACGACCATGATCTACACGCATACGGTTCCGAGCCGGACAAAGAAGGAACGTCGCAGTCCGTTGGACATTTCCATTGCTCGGTCGTCATGCTGAGTATCGCGGTATACGAGATACCCAGCTGTAGCATTAAGCGACTCAGCGAGAAGGCTCTTTAAGCTTTTCAGCCTCTGAATGTTTTACGTGGAGAGTAGATCAGGCCAATGTTCGCACGGATTCAGGAGTTATTCTGATGGTGATTGTTCCGGCGCGCAAACTCATTATCTGGTTTGGTGTAACGGTGCTGCCGTTTGCACTGGCGGCTGGGTTGGTTGCTGAAACGCGGGTGTTGTCGGTGGCGATAATGGCCGTGGCGAGTTTGATATTTGCGGGGGATGCTATTCTTGCCCCGCTTCGTTTTCGCGGCTTACGGATCGAACTTCCGGAGGCCGCAATATGCATGACCCTGGGAAGAGAGGGGGTGCTTCGAATACGCGTTGGATGCGAGGAGAAACGCGTTCCCAAGGTGTTGCATCTCGGGCTTGCCTTGCCTCGGGGATTGTCTGCCCGCGAACCGGTGGTACGCGTGCAATTGCCTGCGGACGCCGACTGGTTTACAGTGGTTTATTCCATCGACGCGACACAGCGCGGCCGCTATACTCTGTCCCGTTGTTATGCGGAGATATCTTCCCCGCTCGGCTTCTGGCAGGCGCGGAAAGCGTTTGCGTCATCGTGCGAAGTGCGTGTGTATCCCGATCTCATGCGGGACGGTCGGGATGTCAGTGCTCTTTTTTTGACGCGTGGAAGCGTGGGCATGCATGCGCAGCGGCAAGTCGGACGCGGAAAAGAGTTCGAGCGTTTGCGGGAGTATGCCCCTGGGGACAACTACGATGAGATTTACTGGAAAGCCACGGCCCGGCGCGGAGCGCCGATCACCAAGGTTTTTCAGATTGAACGCACCCAGGAAGTGTATGTGATTGTCGATACATCCCGCATGAGTGCACGGTTGTCCGGGGGCGTTGGGAACGATTCCGTCGCGGCCAGGACGCTTTTGGATCGCTATATTGCGTCCGCATTGATTCTCGGGCTTGCCGCGGAGAAGCAGGGAGACCTGTTTGGGCTTTTAACATTCAGTGACAGAGTGCACACTTTTGTGCGCGCGCGTCATGGCAGACGGCACTACGGAGTATGTCGTGACGCGCTGTACACGCTGACGCCGTCGATGGTGTCTCCCGATTTCAGTGAATTGTTTTCTTTTATCCGGCTGCGGTTGCGGCGGCGGGCGCTTCTTGTTTTTCTGACGAGTTTGGATGACCGGGCGGTGGCGGAACAGTTCACGCAAGATCTGGGCATGATTTGTCGTCATCACGTTGTGCTGGTTGCCATGGCCCGTCCTGCCACCGCGGTCCCATTGTTTGCGGGGGACGCGCCGGTGACGGACGACGATGTTTATGCACGACTGGGCGGGCATGTGCTCTGGGAGCAGCTCATGCAGCTGCAACGGGCACTTGAGAAACACAGTGTTCGATTGTCGCTGGTGGATGCTGACACGTTGGCGGGGGAAACCGTTACACGCTATATGAATGTGAAACAGAGGCAGTTAGTGTGATTGTCGATCTTCAGGGATTTCTTCGAGATGCCAGGCCGCAGTGGCGCCGTCTGCACGCTCTGCTTGACACATTGGGGCGCGATCCCGATCGGCGGCTGAGCCTGGAGGAAGCGAAGACATTGCATTACTTGTACGAGAAAGCTTGTGCCGACCTTGCGAAGCTCACGTTTTTATCCGCACAGTCGGAAGTGCGCCAGTATCTGGAATCCCTGGTGGCGCGTGCGTACGGGGAGATCCATGAGACGCGGCGCAGTTCCCGTCGTCTGCATCCTCTGAATTGGTTCGTGCGCACTTTTCCACGGACATTTCGCAGGCGGATCAAGGCATTCCTGCTGGCTGCAGTGTTAACCGTCGGCGGGGCGTTTTTCGGGGGAGCCGCGACGGTCCTGGATGCCGATGCGAAGCATGTGCTTATGCCTTTTCCGCATCTCCAGCAACATCCTGCTGACCGCGTGGCGCGCGAGGAAGGGGCTGGCGCCCAGGATAGATTGGCGGGGGCCAAATCCTGGTTTTCCGCGCGATTGATGACCCACAACACGCGTATTTCCTTTCTGGCCATGGCCCTCGGGATGACATTTGGCATCGGTACCGGCATCCTTCTTTTCTACAACGGCGTGATTCTCGGAGCAGTTGTCGCGGACTACGTGTTTGCGGGTCAAGCAGTTTTCCTGACGGGGTGGCTGCTGCCGCATGGGTCTATTGAAATCCCTGCCGTCCTGATTGCCGGGCAGGCGGGATTTGTGCTTGCCGGTGCCCTCATCGGCTGGGGTGCCCCCGTTTCAATGCGGCACCGATTGCGTACCATCGCACCGGACGTTCTGACGCTGATTGGCGGCGTGGCCATTTTGCTGGTTTGGGCCGGTGTTATTGAAGCCTTCTTCTCTCAGTATCATGCACCGTTGCTGCCCTACTGGATCAAGATCGCTTTCGGGGCGGCAGAGCTTCTTGTCCTTGTGCTCTTTCTGTCGCTGTCGGGAAAACATTGCGAGAACCAAGGGGACCCTGCCTGATGCGGAACCGAGGGGATGTGGTGCGAGTTCGTACACCGGAGGGCGTCTGCTTCTCCTTTCAACTGGCCAGCCCGGTGTACCGTTTCTTTGCTCTCGTTTTCGATCTTCTGTGTATTATGGTGGCGGCGAGCGCGCTTGGTACCGTGCTGGGGGTTTTGCGGGTGGTCAGCCCCGGTACCGCGCTTGCCGCGTCGATCATTGCCTACTTCCTGGTGGCGACGGGCTACCCCATGGTGACTGAGTGGTTCTGGCGCGGGCAGACCGTGGGCAAGCGTCTGTTCCGGTTGCGGGTGGTTGACGAACAGGGATTCCAGTTGAATGGTGTGCAGGTTATTCTGCGTAATCTTTTGCGCTACGTGGATATGTTGCCTTTGTTTTACCTGGTGGGGGGTGTGTCGGCCTTTCTCAGTTCGCGTGCGCAACGTCTCGGCGACATAGCGGCGGGAACCATCGTCATCTGGACACCGTCTGTCACCGAACCTGACATCGATCAGATAATGCCGGACAAGTACAACAGTTTTCTCGATTATCCGCTGCAGCAGGCCCGTCTGAGGAAACGCGTGCATCCGGAGGCGGCAATGATTGCGTTAGACGCTGTCGTGAGATGCGATACCTTCGAGCCGAAGGCACGTCTGGCGCTTTTTCGAGAACTGGCTGACTACCTGCGTACGTGCGCCGCGTTTCCGGAAACGGTGACGCGTGGTCTTTCCGACGAGCAGTACGTTCGTAATGCCATCGGTGTTTTGTTTCGGGACAGTGCACGCGGTGTCGCGCGGAAGATCGAGTCCGCGGCGCGGCATGCAAGTTGACATGCAGGCGCGGACGGTTAAGGTTACCGTAGCGCCCCGGAATCCACGAATTCGTGGAGTAATGGATGGCAGGGACATCGTGACAATCGACGAGACCGATAGGAATAAATAGTGAGGATAGCAAGAAGATGGGACGACAAGTGACGATTACGGTGATGGTGGTGTTGCTGTTTGCCGTTGGTGGCGTCGGTTATTATGCTTGGGAGCAGCATAGGCAGTTGCAAGATATGCGGCAGGTCAAGACGCTGGTTGACAAGCGGCTTGCATCGCTCCAGGACGAGAAAGGCCAGCTCGAGATGTCCGCGGCCGAACAAACGTCTAAGGTGCAAACACTCGAGGAGCGGCTGGAGACTGCTGAGCAGAGAGTTGCACGGTTGCAGCAAGAGAAGCAGGCCGTTGCGGATGCCCAGGAGAAGCTGGCTCGGGACATGCGTGATGCAGTGAAATCTCGAGAGGTAACCATTTCCCAGCTGAAAGGCAAACTGACAGTGACGATTCTCGAACGTGTGATGTTCGATTCGGGTCGGGCTGAGCTGAAGCTTGAAGGCAAAAACGTTCTGGCCAAGATTGCCGCGGTACTCCAACGCATCCCCAATCGGCAGGTGCTGGTTGTGGGGCACACCGACAACGTCCCGATTCATCATTCCCGCCACAGATTTGACTCGAACTGGGAGTTGTCGACGGCTCGGGCGACGGCGGCGGTGCGTTATCTTGCTGAAGAGGCCGATGTGGATCCGACACGCCTGGGTGCCGCCGGTTACGGAGAGCACCACCCCATTGCCGACAATTCAACGCCCG
>JAIPIM010000212.1 GCA_021734725.1 Minisyncoccota bacterium
ATTGCGGCAGACACACAGTATGGAATCCCGTCCGAGGACGACGCCACCGGCGATGCCACGCCAGCCACTCACAAACGATTTTTTGTCCACCCTGGGTCTCGGGTAAGACGGTTCTTGAATGGTGTTCACAAAACGGGGGCATGACATCTCCCAACACCCTGTTCCATCAGGCGTTTCTCCCACGGCGAACAACTGGGTGAAGCTATGTTTGTTTTGTTTACGGGTATCTCCTTCAACAAGCACTATTACGTGTGTTGCCTCCGCAATGGTGCCGACATCAAGAATGCCGCCCACGGCGCCTTTATGCATACTCACGAAGCAGTGACATCGGTCACCACGCGTGGCACCGTAAATCCGCTGTCCGTCAGCACTTAAACAAAGGGTGCTTATGTACGCTTCGTCAGGCGGTATAGGCAAACCGTCCTCCGGCATACTGAGAGGAAACGCAATGAAGAGACCTTCGGTTACAAAGCCGGGACGGGGTTTGAATGAAGTTCGTGTCATGGGTGGATCGGATCCTTGGATTGGGGGCACATCGGTTTCCGAGTTCAGCGTTCCGCCGTTTTGGTTTTCACCATACCATCCCTCACCCCCAGAGTCGCAATGGAGGGGGATTTTTCGCCTGCGGTTGATCGATGCGAATGCGATAGAAACCAGCGGGGCGCGCCAGTATTTTGCCCATGTAAAAATTCCCGCGCGAGTCAGCCGCCGCGCGTGCCACATAATGGCTCGCGCCATTCCCGCCTTGAACGGTGCACAATCGTTCATGTTCGAGCGTAACGGGATCCATTCGACAGACCACGCCGCGAAGCTGTACCGTGCCGTCTTCGTGGACGACCTCGGATTTTACATAATGCAATTTCCCGTCAAGCCCGAAAATCAGTCCGCCGACATGGTCCTGGTTCACGCCTACCGCCTGGTAGCGATCCGGCTGATCCGTTAACGGACCGAGATCTTCGAGCCGTCCATCCGGGCCGTCATCCGGATAGAAACGCGCCAGATGCGGTCTGCTCTTCCACGGCACCATGTAAACGGCCTCACGCGCCGGGTCCTGGACGGCATCATACAGAACCCCATGCCAAGGCGATTGACAGTCAGCATGGGGATAAGACCACGGAAGTTCGTCCAGCCGCTCGCACTCCGGATCGAAACGCACCATGCGGCCACTGTCCATGAAGGTATAAACACGTCCGGCGGCATCGGAGAACAGGCATTGGGTGTTGACCGAGCCAAGCCGTCCGACATCATGCAGTTCGCGGGCATCGAGGTCATACCACACGAAATGATCGCGCGGGTACGTAACGGCATACAGGCGTCGTCGTTCCGGATCGAAACATAGACAGCGGCATCCTTCGCGCGGAATCATGAGGTGCACGTCTTGCACTTGATCGCGTGCCGTATCGTACGCCACCAGAAAGGCCCCCTTGAACGCTTTTATCGCATCGTGCCAGGCCCCCCAGGGGTTATAATACTTGTCCCCTTTCGGCGGCCCGCTCAAGTGCGTCGCGCAGTACAACAGTCCTCGTTCGGCGTCGGGCGCAAAGCTGTAGTGAATTTTACATTGTGTAGCGCGGCCGCTGTCGCGCAGGTCGCCCGTCACCTTGTCCATGTCGAAAAGGTATTCAAGTGAATCGTCGGACTCGCGATAGCGGACGACAGTGACGCTCTCACCACCGGTATGTTCCGTGCAGCAGGCGACATAGATGCGTCCGTCCGGACCGGTGTGGGTACTCCAACAGGAGTCGGATAACGGACGCTCGCTGAATTCATGGTAAGTGACGTGGTAATTCGGGTGAATGATGGTTTTCATGGGAGATTCTGAGTCATCGGTTGCGGACCATGAGTGTATTCGTCAAGTTGCCTGAACACCGGCAATTACTTTAATGGTTCCAAATCGATTATCGACACTGCCCCATCGAAACTTCACCATAAATTACAGCGATTTCGTGTCCGGCCCTGGCCCTTTGTGCGGTCTCGGGGGACCGACTTACAAAGCCGGCGCGCGGCTTCCCCCGCCATATTAATTGATTCAGAAACTTGACAACTGTGCTAAACAGTGGTTGATTAGCTGTGCCGTTACCTGTTGTTTGACCAGACGGATGGGCTCTCGATCGTTAAACTCTTCTGGGATTCACAAAACGATCGAAAGTTGCTCCGTTTGCGCGATTTACGGATGACTGTGTTTCTGAGTTTTAGGGATGACGGGAAAAACCATGGACAAAGAATCGAAAACCATTACTGGCAGAGTAAAGAAGTCCATTCTCGACGGCATTCGGCAGCAGCATCATAAACCGGGGACTCAACTGCCCGGTCTCCGTGACCTGGCCAGGCAATACAACGCCAGCGCGGGCAGCGTCCGCAATGCGTTGCGTGAACTGGCCTTCGAGGGGATTCTCGAGATCAAACACGGGAAAGGCACGTACGTTACGGAAGGGGCACCGGTGACGCGCGTCATCGGCACAAAAATCAGCAATATTCTGGTTGTCATGCCCAAGACGCCAGCCGTCGATAAACTCAGGTCAATGGCTCTCCGGCACGGTCTGCTGATGTCTTACTATCAGACACTTGAGGATAAACAGGATCCGAAAGTGGAAAAACAACTTCTTGAGATGGCGCGCGACAACCACTACCTCGGTGTCATTATTACCCCGACCCCAAAGGCGCCAACCAATGAAAAGCTCTTCGCTGAACTGCGCGCCGCCGGTACTAAAGTGATTCTCACCGGGCGATACACTGAGCACATGACCGGAGAGGATTGCCTTTTGCCTGACTTCAGGCGCGCGGCTCGCGTCGCGACGACGCGCATGGCGTTGGCGGGGTACAGGCACGTCACCTGTCTTAATCTTTCGGAAGACTGGAAGGGAATTCCCGCGCGCCTGCTGTACCGGGGTTATCAGGAGGCCGTCACGGAACTGGAACTGTCCTCGCCGCCCGCCCTCTTTCACCCGCCCGAATCTCAACCACTGAATGACGAATTCCTTGCGGAGTTGAAGGCACTACCCGAAAAAACAGCCATTCTTTCGCGTGGCACCAGGGTCCCGACACAGCTTGTATCCGCGCTTCATTCGATTGGGCGCCAGGTACCGGAAGACATCGGTGTCGTGGGTATCTGCGGTCTTTACGGTCCCTGCGAAGACGCCGAAGTAACTCGCATGTCCTTCGACCTGGAAGATTTGACGCAAAAGGCGTTGGCCTGCGTGGTTGAAAACCAAACCGACAGTCAAGAAGTGAAAGTAAGAACGCGCTACGTGCGCGCGCGCTTCGTGCAAGGGGCCACAACGCTTCCCGACCGGATGTAACCGGTTGTGCCCCTCTCAATGCTTTTAAGAAAAAAACCTGCAGCAACAAGCCACCTACCCAACGTTCATGAATGGAGAACTCCCTTGAAGCAAATTATCGTTGCACTCTCCCTCTTTGCAAGCACCTTCCGGATGTCGGCTGACAGCCCATTGGAGGCACCTGCTTACGGTGAACTGAAGCGGGACAATCCTTGTGCGTTCGCCGTAAACGTCAAAGACTACGGCGCGATGGGAGACTGGAAAACAGATGACACGCAAGCGTTTCAACGTGCGCTCAATGCGGCGGGCCTTCGCGGCAAAAAAGACCTTGACAATGCACTGGCTGCACCAAAAACACTGGTCGTTGTTCCCCCCGGTCATTACCGAATAACAGAAACACTGGTGCTTGACTGGCGTCACAAGCGCCTGGAAATCCAGGGTGTGGGGGGCGTCGATTCCTTCGGGTCGCACCCCGCTCTCAAGGACCAAAGACTACCGTATGGATACTGTGAACTGATCTGGGACGGCATGGACGACGGAACGCTGCTGGAAATGATCAACTGCTCGGGAAGTATTCTGCGCAATATCGCTCTGAATGGAAGCGGAAAAGCGGGAACCCTTTTGTCGATAGACTCGATTCGTAAAGACGAATACAAGGGCACGGGCACGTCCGGAAGGCTGGCGTTCTTCAACATGGCATTTGCCCGGGCAAAGAACGGCATTGTATGCGGTGCACGGTCCTATCCCAATTCGGCCGACATGAGTTTTTACGACTGCAATTTCCGCAACCTCTCTGGTGCCTGTTTCAAAACATGCAGCGATCAGAATGTGGACTATACTTTCATTCGCCCGCATATGTTGTTTTCCGGCATCGGATTTCATTGTGAGAGGGGCGGCAACCTGACGGTAACCATGGCCGCCATGATGTCATGCAGAATCGGTTTGAAGGTGGACAACGGCGGGTGGAATGCCGGCAACTATCATTTTACCGGCTTGCACATGGAGGCGAACAGTCCGAAGCACGGGTATCAGGTGGCTGTTGCAGGCGGATTGATTAATATCGTGTTTTCCGGTCTTGCAATTCAAAACCAGCGCGGACCTCGTGAAGCCGGTTTCGACAAACCCCTGTTTGACTTGGACAACGGGGCCAGTGTAGTCGTTATCGGCGGTATGATCAATAATGCTCCCATAGCTCACCTCAAACCAACTCGATCCGCCATGTATTCACCGACATTCATAAGTTTCTACAATTGCCGCATGCCAGTGACCTTTACCGATCGACAGGCAATCGTCACCGAGGGACGAAGCGGCTTTTCCCTCACTAACTGTTTTGTGGGTAACAAGTTTGTTGAACGTTTTGTTGAACTGCCGGACGGCGAAAAGGCCTCAAGTCCGTACGACTTGCAGGACTAACCGGGAATGCGCGCGTTTATGCTCAACACCAAATCTATCGCTGTCACTCTCGTATTAATGGCAACCACGGCTGCCGTCCAGGCGACAGATAAACCCCAGTTGCTGTTTCATGCTTCCTACGACAACGGTTTTGCCGCGGATGTGGCACGGGGAACAGCGGATGCAACTGTCGCTTTCCCTGATTCGACAACTCTTGTGCAGGGCGTTTCTGGACAGGCCGTCCAACTTGACCGCGGCGGGCTGAGCTATCAGGCCATCGACAATCTCAAAGCAAACATGGGGACCATTGAATTCTGGTTCAAGCCAGTCGACTGGGAGGGTAGCGACGCACGAACCCACTACCTCTTTCATACGCCGTTCAACCGGGACTCCCAAATAATCATCTACCGGTATCAACGCACGGAAAAAAATATTGGCGGCATCTTCGGACAGTTCTCTTTCTACCTCAGAAGCGGGACCAAAGAATCAGGCGGCCCAAAACTAGTTATCCCGCGCACGCGTGTGTCCGATTCCTGGAAGCGTGGCGAATGGCACTATATCGCGGCAACGTGGGGCAATCAGCACGCAAAGCTTTTTGTCGACGGCGCCAAAGTCGGAGAAGGGCATGGTGAATTACCCTCCGAGCAACCCGGCACGTTCTGGATCAGCGGAACAAGCAGTAAGGAAGGCAATGCCAACGTCATCGACGAATTGCGCATCTACGATGCACCGCTCGACATAACGTCAATCAAAGCACGTTACATAGCGGGACGAAGGCGCCTCGTTCAGGGTCAATCAGTCACCGGCGCAACGCCCGACGAAGTGGGCAAACGTCTTAAGACGGCTTGGCTCTACCAGGATGAACTGACACAACTGCTGGTCAATGTGGATGCAGCTGATCTGCCCGTGCCGGAACTGTCCGAACTCAGGATGAACGCATTCCTCTCCAACGCGGACGGCCGGCAACTCAGCGCTCTCCGGGACCAGCCATTCAATGAACTTGCGGTCGCCCGGGGAACAATGAATACGAAGGGCATGCCGCCGGGCAAGTACCAGTTGCTCGTTGTGATTCGCAAGGCAGATTCGAATCGTCCAATAGCGCAACAGAGCTTGCAGGTAGAACGACCGGAGGCGAAGTGGCTCGGAAACACCATTGGTCAGACAACGGAGGCCGTGGCGCCATTCACGCCTGTGCAGGTGAACGGGACTCAGGTGACCCCCTGGGGAAAGCAGTACGATGTCACCAAAGCGCTCATCCTGTCTCAGGCCACCCTGGAACCCGACAAGAACACCAGGCTGCATCCAGGCGTAGGCAATTTCTGGCGGCAGGCCCCCCTCCTGGCCGCGCCGATACGACTCACCGCATCGCTGGGGGGGAACCGCATTGCTCTTGCAGACGGCAGCCCAGAAGTCAAACGGACCACTCCGAGCCATGCTGTAATCGAAAGCACCGCAACTCAGGGTCCCGTGCGCGTGCATAATCGCATACGTATCGACGACGACAGCATCATTACCTGCGATCTGCGGCTGGAGCATTCCGCGAAAGACACACTTTCAGATCTGCGGCTTGAAATACCGCTTAAGACCAAGTTTTGCCGATGGATGAACTGGACGGCGCTTGCTGGTGGACGAGAAGCAAGCGGCGCGGGCGCAATTCCAGAGGGCGACGGGGTCGTATGGTCCGGCGAGTTCCATCCCCATCTCTGGCTCGGAGATGACTATCGCGGTTTCGCATATTTCTGCGACAACAGCCGTGGCTGGCACGGCGAGCTTACAACACGCAATCGGGTAACCATTCGCCGCGACGGAGACACGACCCTGCTGGTCCTCCACTTCGTGCCCGGCACACTCGACACTGGGCAACCCTGGCAAACACGGATCGGTTTCATCGCAACCCCCGCGCGCCCTATGCCCCCGCGGTGGCGGGGCACCGAACTCCAAGGCAACTTCCGAATTCGGCGTATCCCTTATGCTGAAGGATATCCGAGACAAGTGGTGTACTGGTGGACAAGCGCATTCTTCAATGACGGACAAAGCCACTTTTCGTCGCCACGGACGGATACACTGGACCTGGAGGCAATCCACGCAGCTATCGCAGACAATCAGGACAAGCCGATAAGCCATGTCTTTTACACGTATCCCAACTCCTATCACCATCCAGCCGTCCGCTATTTCTACAGCGACTGGTGCAACAGGTCCACCACGGACCTGCTTAACTCGCTTCAGGAAGGTTCCCCACCCGCCGGTACCGCCGTGGATTGGAATTCATCCGTGTGCGATTATTGGCTGTATCAGCTCAATACACTGGCCGACCTCGGTGTCGACGGTATTTACTGCGATGATCCGTACACAAAACCGAGCTACAACAATCGTACCGGTACGGCATTCAC